>JADHLJ010000285.1 GCA_016780745.1 Alphaproteobacteria bacterium
GGCGTGGGAGAGACCTCGTATCGTCGGGGCTCCGAGGAGTCGACGCGCTCGCTCGCGACCTGGGCGATCTCCAACGCCATGAAGGACGCGGGCATGAATGCCGACGATATCGACGGCATGTTCAGCTATTCCGGCAATGACTCGACTTTCTCCCCCTTTGTCGCCGGAGATCTGGGCATCCGGCTTAATTTCTACATGGATGTGCATGGCGGCGGCTCGTCGATCGAGGCGTTGATCGGCATGGCCATGGGGGTGATCGAGGCCGGGATGTGCAAGACCGTCGCGATCTTCCGGGCGATGAACGGCTATTCGGCGGTACGGATCGGCGGTACCGGCGCCCGCTCCGCCGTGCCGATCGTCGGCGATCAGATCCACGGGCGCGCCTATGGCTGGCAGAGCGCCGGACAGATGTTCGCGCCGACCTTCCTGCGGCATATGTACGATTACGGCACCACGCCCGAGCAGGTGGCCGCGGTGAAGGTGGCGCATTCCAAGCACGCCTCGAACAATCCCAAGGCCTATTACAAGAAGCGCTTCACGGTCGAGGACGTGGTCAATTCGCGGATCATCTGCAAGCCGCTGCATTTGCTAGATTGCTGTGTCGAGACCGATAACGCGACCTGCATCATCGTCACAAGGGTGGAGCGGGCCCGGGATTGCCCGAACCCGCCGGCGGTGATCCAGTCCGTCGTCGGACGCTGCTGCAAGCCCCGAGCCGACATGCATTACCAGCACGGGCCGATCTCAACCGTCGCCGGTCACTACGCCAAGGAAATCTTGTGGCCGAATGCCGGGCTGGGCCCGGAGGATGTGGACGTTACCGGCTCCTACGACGCGTTTACCTTCACCACCATGCTGCAGCTTGAGGATTACGGGTTCTGCAAGAAGGGCGAGGGCGGCCAATACGTCTCGGACGGCACGATAGAGCTTGGCGGCAGGCGGCCGAACAATACCTCGGGCGGTCATCTCTGCGAGGGCTATACCCACGGGATGAACATGGTGATCGAGAACACAAGGCAATTGCGCGGCGAGGTGGACGACAGTTGTCCGATCGGCCCGGACGGCAGGCGGCAACACACCCATGACCATGGCGAGGGTGGCTGCCGACAGGTCAAGGGCGCCGAGGTCACCGCCAATCTCGGCTGGGCCATGCCCGGCACCGGCTCGGCCATGGTGATGGCCAAGGATCACGGGTAAGGGGAGAGGGACCATGCCAATTCAGGGCGAGTATATGGGGATGACCCTTACCATCGAGGATCTCGATGGCGAGAACCGGGAGTTTTTCCGGCATTGCGCGAACCGGGACTTTCGGCTCCAGCGCGGCAAGCAGAGCGGCTTGCTACGTTATCCGCCGACCACGGCGTGCCCGTGGACCTCGGATCGCGAGAGCGAATGGGTTTCCGTCGAAGGCAAGGGCACGGTGCATTCCTATGTCGAGGTGCATCACCCGATCCAGCCGGCCTTCCGCGACAAGGTACCTTATATGATCATTCTGGCCGATCTCGACACCCAGAAGGGGGAACCGTCGGAGCATGAGGCGCTACGCGTCGCCGGCAACTTGATGACCGCGGACGGGGAGTTCGCCCCACCCGAGATGATCAAGCGGGTGGGGATCGGAACGCGGGTCAAGATGGTCTTCGTGGACGTTACCGACGAGTTCGCCTTGCCGCACTGGACCATCGACGAGGACGCGGACCAGCCCGAGAACCCCTGGCGATATCCCCAGGAATAGGTGTCGGGTCTCAACAGGGAGCCAGGGAAACCGGCGCTTCGGTAAAGGTCCGACCGGAAAACTGTGTCAGGCTGCCTTGTCGAGCCGGGACGTCCGATCATCCAGAACCGCCAGACGAACCGCCGAGGCGCGCGAAGTGGCTCCGGGAACGTTGGTCGCGACCCATTCCACGGTTTCATCGAGAGAGGACTGATCCCGTCGAGCGATCTCGGTCAGCCCATCCCAAAAGAACTGCTCCAGGAACACCGTGATCCGACGTTTCTTGTAGCTGAGATTCATTCGAATTCGGGAAACTTGCCGATGGAAATCCGCGGCCGACGGCGTCTCGCCATTGCATGCGACCGCCAGATACACCCGCACCGCGCTGGTCAGGCTGACACTGCTGCCCTCGGAGAGGCGAGCGGCCTCGCTGACAATGATGTTCGGATGGGTGTTCCGGGCGCGGGCGATTTCACGCAAAGCGTCCCAATAGCTTTGCTCAAGCCGCATGCTGGTCCTGCGTCCGAATATCTCCACGTTTCCAATGGTGCGGTCACCACAATCGGCGGCGCTGGACTCAGCGATCCTGGATTTCATAGATAGGTTCCTTGTGTTTCGTCGAGACGGTTGCGTCATCGACGTTCTTGGATTGGTGCCTTGGTGCGGCGCTGGTTTATGCGGGACGTGTTTCGACCGCAACCACAATTTCGTGATCCGCGGTTATAACGTAGTCGGAAAGCCTGATAATGCCGGTCGCGAGCCATATTCGAGGCACGTTCGAGACAGTCATGCTTGGGACATGGGCCGCCCCGCCTGGGTTGTCAATGATTGTTGCGTTCCCATCGCCAGAGATTGCTCTTACGTCCGCGGCACGTGGTGAGTTAGCGAAAGACCGACGACCGTGTTTGTTCGTAGCGTGGCGCGAGATAAAGGGCGTCATCTTTCCAATGTATCCACCAGGGATTGAATATTATAAGGTTCGCGGAGGTTTTGTTACTTTGGTATTTGGCCGATATCCATATTCCTTGTATCCTGCTCTGGTAACCTGGACTGGCGACGAGTCTTGCCGAATTTAGCCGGCGCGCCGAAGTCGTTTCACGGGATCGGATTGACGTTACCGCCATGAAATTGATCTGCTACCCCACCGGATCGACGCCGCCGAGGATCAGGCCGGCCCCGTCCACGCGTGCTTGGATGGACAAGACGCAACAGGCTTATGCGTATCGTTGTTTGCCGCTCAACATCGCCAACGCGCATGGGTGGGAGATTTTGTCGCCGGCCGGGTTTTCCGCTGAATGGGATGGCTCGGAGGGCTTGGATAGCGTCACGGTCAAAGGCGATGAGGGCGACTCCAATTTGCCGATCAGCCATTTTGGCCACGGAATTTTGACGTTTCACACCCATGCGCTCTTCAAGACCGAACCAGGATACGCGCTTTTCGTCGGCGGTTCGACCAATAGCATGAAGGACGGGTTGCACCCGCTTTCCGGGATTATCGAAACCGAATGGGCACCGTATACGTTCACGATGAACTGGAAGTTTACCCGCCCACGTCATCCGGTCCGGTTTGAGCGCGATGAGCCGTTCTGCATGTTTTATCCAATCCAAAGCGAGGCCGTGAGCGTGACCGAGCCGGAGATCCGGGATCTCGATACGGACCCGGATCTTCAGGCGCCGTATGTTGAATGGATGGACAGCCGCGAAAACTTCCTCGAGAACTTGAAAAAGTCCGAACCTTCGGCGGTCTCCCTGAAATGGCAGAAAAATTACTACCGGGGCCTGATGCCAGATGGCTCGCCAGGCGCCGACGGCCACGTCACGAAGATGCAGCCTCGACCGTTTTATGATTACAGAATATCAAAAAAGTCAGTCATCCACGATAATGAGGAGGATAATTAATTTATTGTGTGGAATGACTGGTCATGGCGTGGCCCGGTTCGATCTGGTCGGCTTGGAAAGCGAATCATTTACTGAAATGAATGCCATGGTGTGAAGCAATGTAGTGAAATAAAATTTTTTTATCTAATTAAAACAATCAGTTAAACTGTTAACATAAGCAATCACTAGAACAATGCGTCGAAACTCGTTACGTTGGTGGGGATTTTGAAATCACAATTTCCGCGCAACTAGCGAGAGTTGACCGATGACCCAGAACAGCATTCCGAGGAAAATCCGTCGTCCGATCATAATGGCCGCTCTGATGGGGGCGATCATGGTGGCGCCCATCGCGAGCTCTAACGCGGCGAGCTTGAAGGACGCTATTGATTTTTACAAACGGGGCGCGTTTGAAAGCGCGGCTCCGATTTTGGAGCGACTAGCCGATGCCGGCGATCCGGTGGCGAGCTTCTGGTTGGGAAGCATGTGGCACCAGGGACATGGTAAACCGGTGAACTATCGCACGGCGCATCACTTGTATCGGTTGTCCGCCTATCATGGGAATGCCGACGCACAGAATAATCTTGGGCTGCTATATCGCGATGGTCGGGGGGTCGAGAAAAATCTGGTTGTCTCCTATGCCTGGATCTCCTTGGCCGCGGGGCAGGGTAACGTGGTCGCGGAACGAAACCTCTCGCGCCTCACGGATCGCATGACCTCCACCAAGATCATGGAGGGGCAGCAACTCGCCGCGGAGTATTTGGAGTGGATTTCACGGCCTGATCGGCAAGCCCGGGCGGGAGATGTGAAAAAGGTTTCCGAGGCGCCGGTGGCTTCCAGTGGCGCCGAGAAGGCCACGGGCAGGGTGATTTTGACGTCAACCGGCAATACTTCCGAGATAACGCAGGCACTGGCGGCCGCCCGGCGCGATCAGTTTATCGTGCAACTCGGGCTGTTTCGGAACCCGAACGGGATCGCGAAACTCGAACGCACGTTGCGCGGCAAAGGTATCGCTTTCTCCAAGAAAGCGGTGACGATCCGTGGCAGGTCTTACCAACAGTTTCGGGTCGGTCCCTTTCCTCGGGCCGACGCTGCCAAGAATACCGCGCGCCGGATCGACAAGATCCTCCATATCAACAGTTCGGTGATCCCGGTACCCAGTTGAACGACCAAGGCTAAGTGGACTCAGAACCGCCAGGGTCCGCTTAGCCATGACTGGAGCTGGTCGCCCAAGAATAAAACCGCCAAGGCGCCGATCAGCAGGAATGGCGCGAAACATAATGGTTGGCCTCTCTTCGACAGGCCGGTCCAAATAAGGCCGTACCCGACAACAACTCCCGTCGCGGAGGCCACGAGCAGGCTAGGCGCCAAGGCCTGCCAGCCAAACCAGGCGCCAATCGCCGCGAAAAGTTTGAAATCGCCCTGTCCGATCGCGGTGCGGCCGAGCGCCCGCGTGGCGATCGCGTTCAAGATCCAGAAAGCGGTGTATCCCCCGATCGCGCCGAAAATCGCGTCGCTTGGATCAACATGGACCGCGAACGCGTTGAAAGCCAATCCCACCCAAAGCAATGAGAGGGATAGCGCATCGGGAACCACCAGATGTTCCCAGTCGATGAAACCCATGGCGATCGCGAACCAGATGAAAATCATTCCGGAAATTGCCTGTGGGGTGGGGCCGAACACCAACACGCAGGCCAAGGCGGCTACCCCCCCTAGCAATTCGACAATCGGATAGCGCAAGGAGATACGTTCCCCGCACGCCGCGCATGCCCCCCCGAGCAAGCAAAACCCGATCACTGGGATGTTCTGGATCAGGGTGATCCGATGGCTGCAATTGGGGCAATGCGAGCCGGGGAACGCCAATGAAAGTCTCGGGGCTGGCGCAAGCGTGGGGGCGTCGGCCGTTGCCTCCTCAAACTCGGCCTCGGCCAAGTCCATCATGCGCGGAAGTCGATGAATGACAACGTTCAAAAAGCTACCCACGGCCAAACCGAACGTGGTCGATGCGAGGATCCAGGTCAATTCATTCATGGTCAAAAGACGCGGGAATGTTGTCGCGCGGAGAGCCGGGGCTTTCGTTAAAGTCGATCAAGCCTGATTGTTGATCATGCTTTCGCGTCTGGCGGAACGATTGGTCCAAAAGCCGAAGGCGCGATTGATGACTATCGCCGCGTGGCCGCGCCGAACGACAATTTTGTATCGGCGATGTGAACAATGGTTCCGTTGCGGATTGGGCCCGGATTCGTCGTTTTGCCGCCATCAATCGCGATGCCCCCATTCAATGGTTCGATGAAATAACCTCTGTCTTCACTATATCGCAATCGGGCCTTGGGTTCCTTCGCGCCGAGGGAGCCGGTCGGCATGAGGGAAACCGATCCCGACGCCGAGACATCAATGTCGATATCTTCGTCGAACATGATCCAGGTCTTGGCTTTGTCTTCCCGCCAGCCCGGCCAATGCCATTCCAGATCACCCGACACCGTATCGCCGAGATGCGCGAGATCGACCTGGCAGCGAACAATCGGAGGAATGGTCGACGGGCCATTGCCGACCCTGGCGAGCTTTAGCCGACAGTCCCCAGGTTTTGGCGGATCGGCCGGCCCCCCCAAGGCAACCACGACATCGTTATCCGAGATGTCGAGGTCGATTGCCCGCCCCGTCTCAAGGTGAGCATCGTCTATGAAGATGGAATTGGCGCCGCCAAGGCGTTCGAAGCGTATCTTGCTTCCCGATCGAGAAAGGCGCAGCCCGTTTTGGACTCTCGAAACCAAGGCGTAGGAAAGACTGATATCAGCTACCGCGCCGTCCATGGACGTTCGTCCCAAAGCGATAACGGGCATCGGCAGGAGAATGGCGTGAAGGCCCTCGCCTCGAAGGACGATCGGGCCGACGATCTTGACGTTTTCGACAAGCTCCTCTCGTCGCGCGATCAATCGCTGACGTGATGTAGCGGTGGCACTGTGTTCGCCCGCGAGTACAATCGCGTGCTCGAGGGCTTCGAACGCCGCTTGGACGGCGCCCCGAGCGATCAGCAATTCGATCCGGGACTCCGCTTCCGAAAGTCTTCGTGTCACGTCGACGATTTGCTCGCGGGA
>JADHLJ010000286.1 GCA_016780745.1 Alphaproteobacteria bacterium
GCGGTATCTCCGTTCATGTCGGTAACGACAATCGTCGCGCCCTCGCGCGCCAGGGTAAGCGACGACGCCCGCCCGATACCAGAGCCGCCGCCGGTTACCAGCGCGACCTTGCCTGCTACTCTATCCGTCATAATCGGGTCTCCCTTGAATGCGTCCGAGCAGCACTCTCGGACGGTTTGATTGTGCTCGGTCGTGTTCAAGAACGAGCGTAACGTCGGAACCTACCAAACCTCGCCGAATGGCCGGAGTTCCACGAGGAATGACCAGGTCGAGCGGTCTTGGTGGGCAACGTGGAACATCTCGTCGGCAATGGCCGAGGCCTTGGCGAAAAAGTCGTCCGGTTTGTCGGGGGCCAAGACCGGTCGGGTCCTGGGTGTGTCGATCGAGGCGTCGATAACGAAATAGGCGACGTGGATCCCCTGGGGGCCGAATTCCCGCGCCATGGATTCCGCCAGGATCCGTTGCGCCGCCTTGGTCGATGCGAAGAAGCCCCAATTGGTCTTGCCGCGCGTCGCCGAGGTATTGCCGGTCACCAGGATCGCGCCTTTTCCGGCCTCCAACATGGATGGCAGCGTCTCGCGACCAAGATGCAACAAGGCGGTCGTGTTGACCCGGAAGTTCCGTTCCAGGTCCTCCGGGTCGAGCTCCAGAATACCGCCGCGCACGGAACGCAGCGCGTTGTGCACGACCACCGACGGCGCTCCCATCTCCTCGCGAACCCGCGCCACCGTGTCCACCAGGGCGTCGATGTCGGCGACGTCGCAGGGATAGGCGCGGGCGTCCTCGTACTTTTCCTCAAGGCTCGCCAATCGGTCCGCGTCGCGCGCCAACATCGCGACCTTATAGCCGCCCTCGCAGAAGCGCCGCGCGATCTCGGCTCCCGTCCCGTGTTCGGGTCCGACACCGGTCACCAGGCAAACGGGCTTTTCCATGTATTCTACCAATCAAACATCCATGCTGGCGCGCGCGGAAACGGCATCATGTCAACGCGCGACATTCGGAAACCGCTCATCCACCGGTATGCCAAGCGCCTTGGCCGTGTTGAGCACGAAAAACCCGGTGATATCGGCGATCGAGAATGCCGGCCCCGCGAGGAAAATCCGCACCCGGCGCGCGTTCGCCGCTGGTCCGAAGTCGTATAATTTCATGGCTAGCTCCCCGCCGACCGACATCTAGAAGTTTCCCCATTCAGCCCGGATGGTTGTTCGCGGGATCGGGAATTGCAATCGCCGAGTCTCCCAGGTGTCTGATCTTTACTTGTCCCTTCATCCCACCAAGGCAATCACCCGGAGCGGGCTGCCGGTGCCTTGCTTGATCTTGAGCGGGGTCGCGATCAGCATTGCGCCGGTGGGGGGGAGCTCCCAGAGGTTGTTCAGGCATTGCAGGCCGAGCTTGCCGGCGCCGTGGAGATAGAAATGCGCCGGGAAGGGCGGGGTGTAGTGGTTGCCCTGGCCGGCGTCGGTGCCGACGGTCTCGGTCCCGAAGCCGCGGATATCGCGCTGTTCGATCAGAAAGCGGATGCCCTCGGGCGTTGGACCCGGGGAATGGGGGCCGTCCTCGCGCATGTTCAGGTACTCGGCGCCGCGCCGGCGGGACCAATCCGTGCGCATCAGGACCCAGGCGCCGGCGGGAATCTCGCCATGCTCGGCCTCCCAGGCCTGGATCACCTCTGGCGTCAGCTCGAAATCCTCGTCCGCCGCCGCACCTTGGCTGCAATCGATGACACAGGCCGGGCCGATGAATTGCTCGACCGGGATCGTGTCGACACTGTTGTTCGGCAGGTCCCGGCCCGAGATCCAATGCGCGGGGGCGTCGAAATGGGTGCCGGTATGCTCGGAGCAGGTGAAGTTGTGCCACTTCCAGGCCGGCCCCCGGTGGTCATAGGCCGAGATCTCCTCCATCCGGAACCGTGCGCATTGCCCGAATTCCGGGGGCAGGATGATCACCGGAAAATCCGGGTCCAGGGTGTGGGTGAGGTCGACCACGCGGATCGCGCCGGAGGCGATCGACAGGGCGAGCTCGCCAAGCAGGGGGGCGCCGGATTGCTGGTTCATGACGAGGCTCCCCGGTTTTCCATCATCTCGCGCTCCAGGATCTTCGGGCCGGCGCGCCAGCGATCGATCAGGTCCTTGGCGACATCGCCGACATAGACATCCTCCAGCCCGTCCTTGAGCCCGGCGACCAGCGCGCGGGCGATCGCGGCGGGCGCGACCTTGGGCGGCGGCAGCGGCTGATGCCATTCGTCCTCGGTGGGGCCGGTGAAGACGTTCAGTACCCGCACGCCGCCATCCCACAGATCGGCGCGCAGATTCTGCGAGAGCGACAGAGCGGCGGCGCTAGAGGCCGAGAACAGGCCGTAATCAGGGCTGTTAGACCAGGCGTTCACCGAGAGGATATTGACCCAGGCGGCGGCGCTGTTGTCGCCGTCGGCGCCCCGGCCGCGCATCGCCGGACCGAAGGCCTGGGCCAGACGCAGGAGGCCGAAATAGTTCACCTCCATCTCCTCGCGCGCGAAGCCGACATCAGCGCGGTCGAGGATGCCGCCCGGACGCACGAAGCGGGCGTTGTTGATCAGGATATCGGTCTTGCCGCCGATCTCGCCGCAGAGCTCAACCACCGAGGCGGTGTCGGTAACGTCCATCGGCAGGATGTCGACATTGGGGATCGCCGCGAGCGCCGCGCGGTGCGGGTAGGGGCGCCAGCTCTCGGCCTCGCCGACGAAGATCATCGAGGCACCGGCATCGGCCAGCGCCTGGGCCAGCGCCGGGGCGTTCTCGTTGCGGGCATCGGTGATCAGCACCCGGCGGAATTTCGGATCGCAGGTCATCTCCCGCATTTGCGGATCATCCTCCATATTGGGCGTCATATCGGGGGGGATCGCGAACAGCACCCCCTGGCCGGACTTGTCGAGCATGCTCACCACTCGGGCCTCGCCATCGGGGGCGAGGTCGCCATGCACATGCGCCATGACCGAGGGGCCGGCCTCCAGCTTGATCGTGCCGATCCGCCAGGGCGTGCGCTCGCGGAAATAGATGCTGGTGCTGGTTCGCACCGTGGTCTCGGCGATCAGACGGCCCTTCGGCGAGACATCCCGCCAGGGCAGCGCGACGGAGAGGCAGCTCGCGCAGGCATCGCGCGGGGGATACTGCACAGCGCCGCAATCCTCGCAGACCTGGAGCATGAAGCGCCCCTCGGCGGCGGCCGCCGCGATGCCGAGCGCCGCGCGGCTACGGAAATGCGAGGGACGGGTCGGCACCCGGGTGCGGACCTGGGGGTCTTTCTTCGGCGGGCGGCTTAGCGGATCGGTCATGCGCCGTCTCCCGAAAGGATCACCGCGCCGGAACAGAGGCCGCGGTCGAAATTGATCATGCCGAAACCCGAGGCGAGCGCATGGCGCGCGTCCTTGACCTGGGTCGGCCCGGCGGCCCCGGTGACCTGGCGCATCGCCTCGGTCAGGCCGAGATAGCCGCCGCCGGCGCCGGCCTGCCCCGCCGAAAGCTGCCCGCCCGAAGTGTTGTGCGGGAAGTCCCCGTCGATGGTCAGGTCGTGGGCGCGCACGAATTCAGGCCCGTCGCCCTTGGCGCAAAAGCCGAGATCCTCAAGCTGCATCATCACGATGACCGGATAGTCGTCATAGGTCTGCACCAGATCCATGTCGTCGGGCCGCAAGCCGGCCATGGCGTAAAGCTCGTCGACGTCCATCTCCCAGCCGCCGCGCATCTGGATCGCGTCCTCGGGAAAGGCGTTGTGCCGCTCGATGGTGGCGCGGATATGGGCATGGGGCAGGCCCTGGGCCTTGGCGTCTTCCTCGCGCATCACCAGGAAGCACTCCGCGCCCGCGACCGGCATCACGCAGTCGAACAGCGCGATCGGGTCGGAGATCGCGCGGGCGCCGATATACTGCTCCATCGTCAGCGGTGTTTTCATGACCGCGTGGGGGTTGCGCAGCGCGTTCTGGCGCTGGGCCACGCAGATCCGCCCGAAATCCTCGCGGGTCGCCCCGAAGCGACGCATATAATGGTCGGTCAATAGCGCGAAACAGGCATTCGGTCCGCCCGAACCATAGGGGTAGGAGGCGTCCTGGGCAAAGCGGCTGAAGCTCGAGAGCATGCGCCGGAAACTGTCGACATGGTTGGTGTCCCCGGCAACGCAGGCGACCACGCTCGCGTCCCCCGATTGCACCGCCCGCGCCGCGCGCCGGAGCCCGACCACGCCGCAGGCCCCGCCCATCGGAATATCATCAAGCCAGCGAGGGGTGAGCCCGAGATGCTGGGTCAGGCCGACGGCGGAGTCCGGAAAGAGGGTAAAGCTGGAGACAATCAGCCCGTCCACGTCGCGCGGGCGTAGCGACGCGGCGTCCAAGGATTGTTTCAACGCGCGGGCGATCCACCAATGCGCCGCTTCCTTGGAAAAGCGCTGATAGGGAACGGTGGCCGGCGAAACGACGACGATGCCGTCATAGGATTGACGTTTCGAATTCTCGGCCATTTGAGCACCTGTTTCCGCGGCGGGCGACCCTCGCGCCCGACGGGTTATGTATCACGCGGGCTTTGGATTAGGCGAGGCATTGACGCCTCCGCGATAGAGCCGTCCCGCCGGGCCGTCGCGCCAGGCCAGGATGTCGCCATCGCGCACGGAGCGTCGACCGTAGACGATCCAGGGGTCGTCCACGCTCCCCAGGTCCTGATCAACGCGCAGCGCGCCGGGGTTCTCCTCGGCCAGGCGGCGCAGCGTGATCCCGCTGTCATAGCGCCCGGCCAGCAGGCCTTCTCCGACGGCGGTGGTCGTCGGCTCCTCGATCAGGCTTTGCCATCGCGACAGGTCCGCGTAGTCGCGGGTCGCCGGTTGCAGCCCCAGGCTCCTGGGCGCGGCGACGGTGGTTCGGGTGAGGATCGCCAGGGGATGGCTCGGCGCGATGAAACAATCGATCGCGTGGATGCCATGTTTGAAGAACGCCTGGGCGATGGTCGCGCTGGTGCGCGGATGCGCGGCGGCCTGGATCAGATAATCGGCCTCGCCGCCGGCAAGCAGCGCCAACCCCCGCTCGAAATCCTCGAACAGGGTCACGGCGACCCCGTCCAATCCATGCAGATCAAGATAGCGCCGGGTCACCAACACATGATTGCCACCCTCGGGCCCCAATGTCGCGAATATCGGCATCTTGACCTCCCTTGGTGTGAGCACGCGGCACGGGGGAGCAGTTTATGGGGCGATCTGCGGGATGCAAGTAGTGGCGGGTATCCGGTGGTTGGAGGCTCGATTGCGACGAGAAGGGTAGCTTAGGTCGACGGATAATACTGGTCCCTTATATAATGTAAGGCGAGGCCGCTACTAATCGACAGCGATGGGGGCAGTGGTGGTACAAGTTACGGCCAACGGGATTTTAAATCTCAACAAAATGCTGAACCCTCCAACCTTCGCCCGAACGATAGTAAGGCAGGCCTGGTTTTTGAGGGATCGACGGCTTATGGTAATCATCTCCGATCGATGCCATACTAAGGGCATGGCTGCACGAGACCGATATGACATTTCTCTAAACTGCCCAAATTGTAGGGCAGTAGGAGAGGCGCGAGTATCAGAGAACGACTATCCATTCATGAGAAGTTTGGATTTTAGGGTCGATGCGATATCGCCTGGGTTCAAAGTTTCGCATGAGGCTGATACCCGCTCCGATACGCAGTTTCTCTGTGAGGGCTGTGGGCAGGTTTTCCCATGATGGATATTCGAATGAGAGGGGCTGCGATGTGAACGAACTCGCGAATTTCATCACAAACGTGGCGACCGAAAAGGTTGACGGACATATTTTGTTAGGCGAGAAAGAGTCGGTAGCAACCGCAATAGGCTGAACGGGTAGTTTAAAAGCGGGTAGGTGAGGGTTAAACAATCATCGCCTGAAGACCGAAACGAAATCGCGGGGCTTGCGGCGGCGGCTCTCTAGAGCAATAGATAAAAAGATGGTTCGTGAAGGCAACATACCAGCCTCTGCTCCCGCCGGGTAGGCGGAGATGTTCGATAGCGGGTCTACGCAGGCTTTGTGTTGACCCCTTCCCGGATTCGCAAAATCGCCCGTTGATTTTCTCGGCATTCGAGCGTGTGGTGTCTCATATTCATGGAACGGGGATCTGTTGCGAGCTTCTTTGTGACGGAAGTTATTTGACCGAAAAAAGGAACCGCAAGATCTGGACTTAGTTTTGTCTGCACATGTTGAAGAATTGGAGACAATAGACAACAATATAAGAAATGATTTACTGTCGAGGAGTGGTCAAAAATTTAAAAACGACTTGATACATTTCTTTGTTTGTGTTAGATTCAGAAAAGAAGATCCGAGGTTTGGCGCTGACAAAACGGCTTATTGGGGTGAAACTTGGGGCAAGGATTGGGCTGACGCGCTCAAAGGATACGCGGTGGTGAGATTGGGTGATACCGATGTCGGGCTTCGACTCAGTGCTTGAAGCTCTTCGCGGCGTAAACGCCGCGATTGGAGAAGCGGAGGCGGCTGCGAAAGCTGCTCCGTAAGCGTCCATTGACCCCGCCCTTGTTTGGTCCTTTAGGATAGAGATGCTTGGTGTCCACCATCGTTGGTGGACACTATGTGGGTTTATCGATGGTGGTGAAGCGTCGGAAGCGGCGGATTTGGGAAGACGACGAGAAGCGCC
>JADHLJ010000004.1 GCA_016780745.1 Alphaproteobacteria bacterium
TAGGTTCCGCCGCCATCGCGCCAGGGGTAGTCGTCACGCAACCGCACAGCAGGATCGCGGCCAGGAGATTTCGAGATCGTGCCATGTCGCGCGGCTCCCCGGGGTCATTCACGGTCAACGTCCATTCCATTGGAACACAAGGCTGGTGGAGGAAGAAATGAGCTATTCAGCGTGAGGTTTCAAGCTCATCGCGGATCCGTGACCAGTCGCGCGTGTCGCCGTCAGGTCTCATTGAGGAGGCGGATGACCTCGGCGTGGAGCTTTGGATCGCCCGCCGCGACCACGCTGTCGGTGGTACCGATGCCCAAAGCCTCGCCCTTCCAGCCGGTGACGATGCCGCCCGCCGCCTGGATCATCGCGGTCGGCGCCAGATAGTCGTAATCCGACAAACCCTTCTCGATCACCAGGTCAATAGTCCCGAGCGCCAGCATCCCGTAGAGATAGCAATCGCCGCCCCAGACCGGCAGCTTGATCGCGTCATGCACCCTGGCGATCCGCTCGGCGTCGGCGCCGGTGAACATCGTCGGACTGGTCGATCCCGAGGTCGCGAGGTCGAGAGGATGCCCTCGGCGTGTCGAAACCGGCTTGCCGTTCAACCGGCTGGACAGTCCCTCGCCGCCGATCCAACGCTCGTTCATCGCGGGAACATCCACGACACCCAGAACCGGCGCGCCGTTTCTGAGCAACGCCACCAGGGTGCCGAAAAGCGGCGAGCCACTGATGAAGGCCTTGGTACCGTCGACCGGATCAAGCGACCAGACATATTCGGCATCCATGCGAACCCGGCCATATTCCTCGCCGGCGATACCGTGATCGGGATAGCGAGCCTCGATCATCTCGCGAATGCGTGCCTCGGCGGTGCGATCGGCGATCGTCACCGGGCTTTCATCGGCCTTGTCGATGATCTCGAGATCCTGGCGCCAATAACCGAGAATGATCTCTCGGCTGGCGTCAACCAAGGTTTCCGCGAAACTAGCGAATTCGGAAAGCGGGTTCGCGCTCATATCGGCGGTCGCTTTCCGGACGCCCGAACCGCGGGTCAGCCGCCGTTGGCTTCCTTGGCGATATCCTCGGCGCTCGGCAGGGCGGCCGGGCTGTCGGCGAGGCTTCGCAGATACGCGATCATCGCGGCGCGGTCGCCCACCTTCTTCAAGCCGGCGAAGCTCATCTTCGTGCCCTTCACGTAACCCTTGGGGTTGGCGAGGAAGCCGTTCAGCGAGACATAGTCCCAATTGCCGCCGAGATCCTTGAGCGCGCCGGAATAGTTAAAGCCGTCCTTGGCCGCCGGGGCACCGTTCACAACGTTGTACAGGTTCGGACCGACCTTATGCTTGCCGCCCTGTTCGGCGGTATGGCAAGCCGCGCACTTCTTGAAACCCTTCTCGCCGGCCGCGACATCGGCGCTGGCCAGCATCGCCAGAACCGGCTCCAGGCTCGGTCCCTTGTTCTCGGCCGGCGCCGCCGAGCTGGCGAGCGCGCCAGTGTCGACCTTATAGGCATTCTCGGCCAGCGGCGCCGGGCTCACCATGATATCGGCGACCTTGCCCACCGCCATCGCCAGCAAACCCGCGCAAAGTACTCCCGCGGCGATCTTGTTCATCTCCAGCGATGCCATGCCCTAGTCCTCGCTTGTATCCATGCACACGGCGCCCAAAGTAAGGCGCGCGCCAATTTACAGTTTCGCGGCACGCCTGTCCATCGGCGCGCGGCGTCCCGGGTCCGGCGCCATTGTTACCGCGCGCCGTCCGGAATTGACAGATCCGACGCGCGGTCTTGACTAATCCAATCGCGCGGCATATCGCCGCAATCGTGAACCACCAACCGTCCCGCCCACCTGCAAATGGAACTCGTGATGTCGCTGCCCCGAGATCCGATCGTCATGATCCCCGCGCGCATGGCGTCTAGCCGTCTACCGAACAAACCGCTCGCCGATATCCATGGCGCGCCGATGATCGTCCAGGTTTGGCGCCGCGCCGTCGAGGCCGATCTGGGCCGCGTCGTTGTCGCCTGTGGAGAAGAAGTGATCGCCACCGCGGTGCGCGAGGCCGGTGGAGAGGCGGTTATGACGGATCCCGATCTACCGTCGGGAAGCGACCGGATCCACCAGGCCCTCGGCACGGTCGATCCCCAAGGTCGGCACGACGCGGTGATCAATCTGCAAGGCGACCTGCCGGTTCTAGAGCCCAAAACCGTGCGCGCGACCTTGGATCTCCTGGACCGGGCGGCGGTCGATATCGGCACCGTCGCCGCCGAGATCACCCTGGACGAGGAACGCACCAGCACTAGCGTCAACAAGGCGGTCGTGGCCTGGGAACAACCGGACGAATGTCGCGGCCGGGCGCTCTACTTCACCAAGGCACCGGCGCCGACGGGCGGTCCGATGTTCCATCATATCGGAATCTATTGCTATCGGCCCGAAGCCCTCGACCGTTTCGTGGCGCTGCCGCAATCGCCGCTTGAGAAGATGGAAAAGCTTGAGCAATTGCGCGCCTTGGAAGCCGAAATGCGGATCGACGTGGCCCGCGTTGACACGGTCCCGCTCGGTGTCGATACTCCCGCCGATCTCGAGCGCGCGCGCCTTCTGTTAATGCCCTGAAAATAAAGAGGAAAAACGGTGTCAGATTCGAACCGTACCATCGCCTTTCAAGGCGAGCTCGGCGCCAACTCACATATGGCTTGTCAGGCCGCGTGCCCGGAACTTGAGCCGCTGCCCTGTCACAGCTTCGAGGATATGCTGGGCGCGGTGCAGGAAGGCCGGGCGGCGCGGGCCATGGTGCCAGTGGAAAACTCGGTCGCCGGGCGGGTCGCCGACATCCACCATCTGCTTCCCGAATCGGGACTGTTCATTACCGGTGAGCATTTTCAGCGCGTCAACGCCATGCTGCTCGGCGTCAAGGGCTCCAGCATCGACCAGGTGAAGGAGATCCACAGCCATGTTCACGCGCTCGGCCAATCCCGCAAACTGATGCGCGAGCTCGAGGCCAAGCCGGTGCAGCATCCCGACACCGCCGGCGCCGCCCGCGACGTGGCGGCGCGCGGCGACCCCACGATCGCGGCGATCGGCCCGCGCCTCGCCGCCGAGATCTACGGCCTCGACATCCTGCGCGAGAGTGTCGAGGACGCGGAGCACAACACCACGCGGATGCTGATCATGGGCCGCGAGCCGATCGTCCCGCCGCCGGGCCAAGGCCGCTGCGTGACGACGATCATCTTCCGGGTACGCAGCGTTCCCGCCGCGCTCTACAAGGCTATGGGCGGTTTCGCCACCAACGGCATCAACCTCACCAAGCTCGAATCCTACATGGTCGGCGGCTCCTTCGAGGCGGCGCAGTTCTATGTCGACGCCGACGGCCACCCCGAGGAAACCCCTATGCGCAACGCGCTCGAGGAACTCCGCTTCTTCTGCCCACCCGACGCGGTGCAAATCCTCGGCACCTACCCGGCGCATCCATTCCGCGAGACGAACGGGAGTTAGGGGGGCTAATCGGCCTACCCGTGTAAGTTGGGTACGGCCATCAGTCCCCAACACTCACCCCGAGGAGCCCCGAAGCGTCGCCTATCCCGGGCTTGAACCGGGGTCTCGAAGGGGCTTGTCCGGCGCTAACTCCCAGTCTTTCCAACCGGTTCAGGATGCTTGACCGCTTGCGAGACCTTCGTCGGGCGGAACGAGGTGAAAAGGTTAGTTCGGTGACTGTCCCCAAACTGCATATCTGCCTCCCAAAATGCCTCGGGATACGGAATCATGTGTACGCCGCGTTGGGAATCCCTCGATTCTATTTTTCTTCAAGAAGCTCTAATTCGCGAAAAACTCAAGGGATTTTCGTCACTCTCATCACTTGTGACGTCAACCCATCCAACAGGCGGTGGGGCCGAACCTGGCGCTTCCGGGACCCCAGCGGGCAATAACGGCACATATGCCCTAGCCGAGGCCTGCCTTAAAACTTCCCAAAGAGGGGAATTATTTTGCGACATCACAGAACCTCTCGGTTAAATCTTCTGGATCAGTAAATAAACTGGATGCACGAAATTAAAAATCTCTCTGTCAACAGAGTCAAAATAAATACCTCCATCAACCTCGCTGACCGAAAACACACGATCATCAATTTTCAGTTTGCTCAACTCGTACACACGATTCAATCTCCCTCTTTCTTTTATAATTTTTTCGTCGAAATTAAATATGAAACGACAAATTATTCTATTCTCCATCTTATCATCGAAGGAATATAGTCCTTTTTCGATTTGCGGCAATCCATAAACCGTACCATTACTTATGAAATTTCGAACCTCCCGCCACTCCTCGATTGAACCCGAACCGGGAGATGAATCCAGAAATCCGGATGCGCGATCCATCTGCTTTATCCGGCCCAGCAGCACCCCAAATTCTTCAAGCTCACCCAAATGCCTGCTTCTTACAGCAGCACACGTAAAAACCCGAGCCGAGTGAGATTTTCGCGGCCTCTGGTAATCATTAAAAGAACCCAAATGGAAATTTATATTTTCAGTCGTTATGTCATCATCCGAAAACCATTTCGCGGATTTCTCCCCTCTCCCATCATCTATGGTCAATTGAATATTTTTTATAGGCGCCCCATACCCACCGAAACCTTTTTTGGGCGCGAATTTTATACGAGAAACTACTTCGTAAACACTAATTTCGCTAACATTATCCACCCAAGCGGCATGAAAATTATCTGTTTTGTAAGTACGGCTAGCATCGTCACACCCACCCGGCCGGTTGCCACACGGACAAACCGATGGCAACCCGACGATCACTCCATCTCCAGGCCTTATTTGAAAGCCAATAGACCCGGCATGCCTTTCCCACCGCCATCCGACGAATTGCAAGTACGCGTAAAAAGCCCTATGGCACCGGACGTTGGCTTCCAAACTAAACGGCTCGCCGCGCAGTTCTCCGGTGACCGTGACCGTGCTGATATATCCACCCGGAACCACTAAAGTTGCGTTGTGCTCGTAGGATCGCAGGTTATCGAACACCATCACCTTGAAGCCGAACACAAGCGCGGCGACTAGGACCAACGTACCCATGATTAATGTCTCTGGTCGTTTAAACATTGCGCACCCGATGACCAGAAAGAGCCGGAGATATTAACCCTCGAAGGGATCGCGGCAGACCAGAGCGGGCAGCCTCTCGACGATCCTCGCAGTCCCGATCCGCATTTCGGTTGAATGATTTTTCGCTTCTATCGTGGGTTCGGGTGGTTTGTATCATTTTTACGCCTTTTCTGCATGACGGTCATTTGCAATCATCACACTACTCTTTGTAGGCGCGCATGCGCTTCGTGGGATATATGATTCTTCCAGTTTTTCTGAATTTTCCTGTTAGCATTCTATGGATAAATCATAAAACGGCGATTTTTCCGAAACTTGGCGGAGAATTTGGACACCTCCGGAAACATGATTTTGGAGGGGCAATCTAGGGACATGGCCGTAATCGCGGCTTGTCACGCTCCGGGTCTATGTTTCGGGGTCTGTGTTTGAGCAGCCCCAATAGGCCATGAAGGAGCGTGACCATGGATCATTATATCGGATTGGATATATCCCTTAAAGAGACGCATATCTGTGTTGTGGATGGCGCGGGGGCTGTGCTCGCGCGGGGTCGCGAGACGACCCATCCCGAGTTTTGGCGGCGACGATCGTCAGGCTTGCGCCGGCCGCGCGGGTCGTCGTGCTTGAGACGGGCGGCCAGTCGAGCTGGCTGCAACGGGATCTGGAGGCACTCGGGGTGCCGGCGGTGATCGTGGATGCCCGCCGGGCGAAGGCGGCGCTGTTATGCCGTATGAACAAGACCGACCCGAACGATGCCGAGGGACGATGCCGAGGGACTGGCTCAGCTGGCGCGCACGGGCTGGTACCGGGAGGTCCTGGCCAAGCGCCGGGAGACCCGGCTCCTGCGAGCCTTGCTGCTGGCCCGTCAGCAACTGGCCGGGCAGCGGCGGTCTCTGGAGAGCCAGGTCCGGGCTCTGTTGCGCGGCTTCGGCCTGCTGGTCGGCACGGTATCGAAGGCGCGCTTCGAGGCCCGGGTATGGGAGCTCGTCGCGCGCGAGCCGTTGCTGGGGGGAATCTGGGGACGGAATCTGGGGACAGGCACCGAGTTAACCTCCAGTCCGTGGAAGTCTAAGCACCGCCGCCGCTCCATCACGACCAGCCGTTGTGCCCAAGCGCCAATCATCCCTCATCCCACCTCCCCCGCTTTCCTTCATTGCGCAAACCCGCGCCGAGCCTTATGTTCCGGGAAAATTCGCTAGGAGTTCGGCAACGCCGATGACCGACCTTTCGCATATCCGCAATTTCTCCATCATCGCCCATATCGACCATGGGAAATCCACCCTGGCGGACCGCCTGATCCAGTATTGCGGCGGCCTTCAGGATCGGGAGATGAAGGAGCAGGTTCTCGATTCAATGGATATCGAGCGCGAACGCGGCATCACCATCAAGGCCCAGGCGGTGCGCCTCAACTATACCGCCGATGACGGCGAGACCTATGAGCTGAACCTCATGGACACGCCCGGCCATGTGGACTTCGCCTATGAAGTCAGCCGGTCCTTGTCGGCCTGCGAGGGCTCATTGCTTGTGGTCGACGCCAGCCAAGGCGTCGAGGCCCAGACCCTGGCTAATGTCTATCAGGCGATCGACGCGGACCACGAGATCATCCCCGTGCTGAACAAGGTCGATCTTCCCGCCGCCGAGCCCGAGCGGGTGCGCGCCCAGATCGAGGAAGTCATCGGCCTTGATGCCACTGACGCGGTGGAGATCTCGGCGAAAACCGGCCTCAACATCAAGGCGGTTCTGGAGGCGCTGGTCACCCGACTACCGCCGCCCAAGGGTGATCCCAACGCGCCCTTGAAGGCGCTACTGGTCGATTCCTGGTATGATCCCTATCTCGGCGTGATGACCCTGGTGCGGGTCTATGACGGCACCCTCAAGAAGGGTCAGAAGATCCGGATGATGCAAACCGGCGCCACCCATCCGGTGGATCGCGTCGGCGTCTTCACCCCGAAGCTTACCGAGATCGGCGAGCTCGGCCCGGGCGAAATGGGCTTCATGACCGCGGCGATCAAGACCGTCGCGGATTGTCAGGTCGGCGATACCCTGACCGAGGAACGTCGCCCCACCGACAAGGCCCTGACGGGCTTCAAGCCGAGCGTGCCGGTGGTGTTCTGCGGCCTGTTCCCGGTCGACGCGGCGGAATACGAGAACCTGCGGGACAGCCTCGATAAGCTCCGCCTCAATGACGCGAGTTTTTCCTTCGAGGCCGAAAGCTCGGCGGCGCTGGGCTTTGGCTTCCGCTGCGGGTTTCTCGGTCTGTTGCACTTGGAGATCATCCAGGAACGCCTGGAGCGTGAATTTGATCTCGACCTGATCACCACCGCGCCGAGCGTGGTCTACAGGATCAACATGAACTCCGGTGACACCCTGGAGCTTCATAATCCCTCGGACATGCCCGATGTGGTCAAGATCGCCTCGATCGAGGAGCCATGGATCACCGCGACGATCTTCGTTCCCGACGAGTATCTCGGCCCGATCCTGTCGCTCTGCACCGATCGGCGGGGCGAGCAGGTCGAACTCACTTATGTCGGCGCGCGGGCGATGGTGGTCTACAAACTGCCGCTCAACGAAGTGGTGTTTGATTTCTACGATCGGCTGAAATCCATCAGCCGGGGCTATGCCAGCTTCGACTACCAGATCGACGGCTATCGCGAGGGCAATCTCGTTCGGATGAGCGTGCTGATCAACGCCGAGCCGGTGGACGCCCTGTCCATGGTCATCCATGCGACCCAAGCCGAGCCACGAGGCCGGGCGCTCTGTGGCCGCTTGAAGGATCTGATCCCGCGTCAGCTTTTCAAGATCCCGATTCAGGCGGCGATCGGCGGCAAGGTCATCGCTCGCGAGACGATCAGCGCCATGCGCAAGGACGTGACCGCCAAATGCTATGGCGGGGACGCGACGCGAAAGCGCAAGCTTCTGGAGAAGCAGAAGAAGGGTAAGAAGAAGATGCGGCAGTTCGGTCGTGTCGACATCCCCCAATCCGCTTTCATCGAGGCCTTGAAGATGGGCGACGCGTGAGGCCGGGATGACGAGCCCGCCACAACCCCTGGCCCGAACCGTCGCCGTCACCGGCGCCAGTCGCGGCCTCGGCGCAGCGATCTCGCTGGAATTGGCGCGCCGTGGCTTCACCGTCGGCTGCCTGTCGCGCAAGGGCATCGGCCCCGAGGATCAAGCGGTTCCGACCGATCTCGCCGCACGCATGATCAATCTCGCCTGCGACGTTACCGACGAGGCCGAGGCGCGCGCGGCCCTGGACGCGTTGACCGAGAAAACCGGCGCCTTGAACGCCATCGTCAACAACGCCGGTATCCACAAGCAAGGCCGCAGCACCGACTTCTCCAGCACCGATTTCGCCGAGGTTATGTCGGTGAACGCCACCGCCGTTTTCGCCATGTGCCGCGAGGCGCACCCGTTCCTGACCGCGGCCGGTGGTGGGCTGATCGTCAATATCGGCTCGCATTACGACAAGATGGGGGTGCGTCAGCACGCGGCCTATTGCGCGGCCAAGGCGGCGGTCGGCGCGATCACCCGCTGCCTTGCCGTCGAATGGGCCCGCGACAAGATCCGGGTCATCGACGTGGCCCCCGGCTTCACGCTTACCGACCTCAACAAACCGCATATGGAAAGCGAGCGCTTTCGCGACTTCATCACCAGGGCGATCCCACTCGGCCGCCCCGGCGAGCCCGAGGAAGTCGCCCGCTTCGTTGCCGCCCTGATCGGAGAGGACATTCCCTTCGCGACGGGCGAGACTTATTATCTCGACGGTGGGCAAGCGATTTCGAACTGAGAAAATCGCCGCCCACTATCTTTCGTCGTCCTCGCGAAGGCGCACTGCTGTCCGGGAAAATCTTAACCGTCGTCCTCGCGAAGGCGGGGACCTCTGGGTAACGGTCAATATTGTGGCCTTTTTCAACGAGTAAGGGGTCCCCGCATGCGCGAGGACGACGGATATTTGGGGCGGTTTCGCCATCACCGATTTCAAGTCCCACATTCACCTAAACGCCCGTATAGACAGCAACACAACGCTTAAGCGGGAGTCATCAAAAGTTTCCCGGACACCAGTGCGCGAAGGCGGGGACCTCTTTTCCATCGCAAAAGGTATAAATTTGGCGACCTTTTTGAGGTCCCCGCTTGCGCGAGGACGACGAGATAGATTGTAATGCGACCGCCCAAGCTTGTCGGTCTCACCGATCGGCCTTAAAACCACGCGACAATTCAACTGGGGGACACAATGGGTAAGCCAATCATGGAACAGGTCGCCGACGCCAAGGCCGTCGTGCCGGCCATCGGCGCGGACGAGGTCAAGGGCATGCTGGGACGCGACGATGTCCTTATCGTCGACGTGCGCGACGGCACCGAGGTCGCGGCCAGCGGCAAGGTCAAGGGCGCGGTGCATGCTTCGCGCGGCGTCATCGAGTTTCAGGCGGACCCCGCCTCGCCGATGCACAAGCCGGAATTCTCCACCGACAAGACGGTTATCGTCTATTGCGCGTCCGGTGGGCGCTCGGCGCTGGCCGGCAAGGCATTGAAGGATCTCGGTTATAGCGACGTGCGCAACCTCGGCGGCTTCGCCGGCTGGGTCGAGGCGGGTGGCGAGGTGGAGAAGTAAGGCGCCCTAACGCTTCTTTAACGCCCCCAATACCTCCTCGGTATGTTCTCCCAACTTTGGCGCCGGGCGGTGCAGCTTGGCGGGAGTATCCGATAGTTTCACCGGGAACCCCGTCATCTTGACGCGGCCATAACCCGGCTGATCGGCCTCCAGGACCATTTCTTGAGAGAGCACCTGAGGGTCGTTGAAGACCTCCTCCAAGTTCTGCACCCGTCCGCAGGGACAGCCGGCGGCGTTGATGACGTCGATCCAATGGTCGACCGTCTCGGTCTTGGTGACCTCGTTGACGATCTCCAGCAGGGCCGAGCGATTGGCCATGCGGTCGGCGTTGGTGCGAAACCGGTCTTCCTCGAGAATATGCTCCAATCCGAGCACCCCGAGAAAGCGATGGACGAAAACGTCGTTGCTCGGGGCCACGGCGACCATGCCGTCCCTGGCCGGGAACAGGCCATAGGGGGCGACGATCGGATGATTGTTTCCTGTCCGCTCGGGGACCTTGCCGGTGGCGAAATACTGCGCGGACAGATAGGCCATCATGCTGATCAAACCGTTGGTCAGACTGGTCTCCACCATCTGACCCTCGCCTGTCCGCTCCCGCGCCTGGAGCGCCGTAACCACGCCGAAAGCGCAATAGAGACCGGCGATCAGATCACTCATCGGCGGCGCGCCGCGCATCGGATCACCCTCGGGAGACCCGTTCACGCTCATGAAGCCGCTCATGGCCTGGGCGATGAAATCAAAGCTTGGCCGGTCCACATAAGGCCCGCTGGAGCCATAGCCGCTGACCGAGGCGTGGATCAGCCGCGGGTTGATTTGCTTTAGCCGCTCCGGCGGGAAGCCCATTTTGGCGAGCACGCCGGGCCGATAGTTCTCGACCAGGACATCGGCGTCTTCCAGCAACAGCGCCAGATCCGCCTTGCCCTCGTCGGAATAGAGATCCAGCAGGATCGACTTCTTGTTGCGATTGAACTGAGCGAAATACCAGCTCAAACCATCCTTGATCGCACCCTGACGACGAATCGGATCGCCGCCCTTGGCGCTTTCGACCTTGATCACCTCGGCCCCCATATCGGCGAGCAGGAGGGTGCAAAAAGGCCCCGCGAGAATACGGGTCAGGTCGATCACCCGAATGCCGGATAGCGCCATCATCGGGCTCCGCTAATCGATTGGTACATTGATCCGTCGCGGGCGCGAGGTCAGCCAGCGGCGGTCGCCACGTCGTCCATTGAATGGAGTTGCAGGCGCGGGCCGGCCTTCATGACTTGGCCCGGCAACTCGCGACCCATGACGTCTTGCACGTCATGGGCGACGTCGATCATCCTCGACAGATCGATCCCGGTTTCGATACCCATTTCGTCGAGCATATGGACCAGGTCCTCGGTACAGATATTGCCGGTGGCCTTCGGCGCGAAGGGACAGCCGCCCATGCCGCCGAACGAAGCGTCGTAATGCGTGATCCCCTCGTCCAGGCCGGTCAACACATTGACCAGGCCAATGCCACGGGTGTTGTGAAAATGCAGATGGATCGGCAGATCCGGCACCGTGTCCTGGATATGCCGCACCGCGCGCTGAACCACCGGCGGCGTCGCCATGCCCGTGGTGTCGCCGAAGCCGACGCCGGTGAAGCCGAATTCCTTATAGTGCCGGGCGACATATTCCAGCTTTTTAACCGGCATATCGCCCTCGAAGGGACAGCCCAGCGCCGTGGCGATGGCGCCATGAACGGGGATACCGGCGTCACCGGCGATCTTGGCGACTTCCTCGAAACCCGCGAGGGACTCGTCGACCGTGCGGTTGACGTTCTTCAGATTGTGACTCTCGGAAGCCGACATGAAGACGATGATCTCATCGACCCCAGCCTGGCAGGCTCGGATCGCGCCCTTGGCGTTCGGCACCAGGGCCGAGAGAACCGTCCCCTTGGTCCGGTCCAATCCTTCCAGCACTTCGACGACGTCAACCAATTGCGGCACCGCGCGCGGGGAGACGAAGGAGGAGAACTCTATCCTCGGCACGCCCGCGTCGATCAATTTGTTGATCAGCCGGATCTTATCGGCGGTCGGCACGAAGTATTTCTCCGCCTGCAATCCGTCGCGCGGGCCAACCTCGCAAATCTCGACCTTCGTGGGTCTCGCCATGTGCCTCTTCCTTCATCGTTTCGGGACGCCGTCCATCGCGTCGCTACGCCGGGTTATCGCATCATAACGCCGAGCGTGGTGGAATTGTTCTCTCAGGCCTCATAGGGTCAGTCGAACGAGACGAAAACCCCCTTGCCGGTCTTTGCCTGATCGAAAAGCTGATAGGCCTCCTCGGCCTGGCTGATATCCCATTGATGGGTAAAGATCTTGTCCAGATCGATCTTGCGGTCGGCGATGAAGCGCGCGCAATCCGCCTGGATGACCTTGGAAAACGTCCAATGGCCAACGATGTTCAATTGCCGGAAAATCAGGTCCGGCATGACCTCGATATGCAGATCACCGCCGACACCGACCATGCAGGCGGTCCCCCAGATCCGGGTCGAGCGAACCGCCGCCCGCCGGGCATCGACCGAGGAGGTACAGTCGACGGTCTTGTCGGCGCCCTCGCCATGGGTAAGGTCCATGACCGCCTCGACCGGGTCGACCGCGCCGGGATCGATCACCGCGTCGGCGCCCCAATCGAGAGCCAATTGGCGCCGCTCCGGGGAAAGCTCGACCGCGATGACGCGCGCGCCCATCTCCACCGCCAGCATCGTCGCCGACAATCCGACCGGGCCTTGGCCGAAAATCGCGATGGTCTCGTCACCCTCAAGCCCGATGCGCTTCAGCGCGCCGTAGGCGGTGCCGGTGCCGCAGGCAACCGCCGCGCCGGCCTGAAACGAGACCTGCTCGGGCAACGGCACCAGGGAATGCGCGGCGACGCCCATGTATTTGGCATGCGCGCCATGGCCGCCATACCCGTAGGCGACCGCATCCTCGAGACACATCTGGGTCCAGCCGGTCTGGCAATGACGACAAACGCCGCAGCCATCGTAGTGGTGATCCATGACCCGGTCGCCAACCTTGGCTTCGAGAGGATCGACGGCGGAACCAACCGCGACGACCACGCCGCACGGCTCATGCCCGGCGATTACCTGGCCTTCGACGCGGTTCGCGCCGACCGCCACCCGACCGCTCGGGCTGCGATAGGCTCCGAGATCGGTGCCGCACATGCCCGAGGCCTTGATCTCCAAGATCACGTCTCGCGGCCACGGCGTCGGATCGGGGAAGTTCGCCACTTCCAGCGTGCGGTTCCCGGTGAATGTAATGCCCTTCATCGATTGCCTCCCAACAGCAACGGGTTGCGCGGTCCCTTGCGTTCCGCGCCATATGAACCGCCTAGGCCTTGATGACCGCCGGCAACTCCTTGATGCCTCGCAGGAAGTTGGAATAGACCCGCTTAGGTGGCCCTGTCACTTCGATCTCGAGGCCGCGGGCCAGGACTTCCTCCCAGAGGATCTGAAGCTGTAGCTCACCCAGACGGTCACCGACACAGCGATGGATGCCCCATCCGAACGCCAGATGCTGGCGCGGCTTGCGGCGATCCAGCCGGAAGCTGTCGGGATCGTCGACCACCTCCTCGTCACGATTGCCCGAGACATACCACATGACAACCTTGTCGCCCTTGGCGATCCGGTGACCGTTGAGCTCGGCGTCGCGGGTCGCGGTGCGCCGCATGTGGATAACCGGTGTTTGATAACGGATCGTCTCGGGCACCAGCTTGGCCACCAATGACGGATCGGCCCGCAAGCGTCGCATCTCCTCGGGATTCTCGTGCAATGCCAGCAAGCCGCCTGACATGGTATTGCGGGTCGTATCGTTACCGCCGACGATCAACAGCGCCAGGGTGCCGATAAATTCCCTAGGCGTCAGGTCCCTTGTCGACTCGCTGTGCGCCATCATCGAAATCAGATCTTGCCTGGGCGGCTCCTTGGCCCGTTCGGCCCAGAGCGCTCCGAAGGCATCCGCCATCTTGCCCAACTCAACCAATTGCTCCTCGCGAGAGCGCACCAGCGCATCGGGGGCGTTGTAATCGGTGATCGCCACATCGGACCAATAGGTCAGGTTCCGGCGCTCCTCCCAGGGGTAGTCAAAGAGCGTGGCCAGCAGCATCGTGGTCAACTCGACCGAAACCAGATCAACCCAATTGAATTCCTCGCCCCGAGGCAAACTGTCCAGAATCTCGCCGGTACGCTGGCGGATCGTCGCTTCCATTCCATTCATGATCGAGGGCGAGAATATCGGCTGTACGGTCTTGCGATGCGCCGTATGCCGGGGCGGATCCATGCGAATGAAACTCTGGGTTTCCTGGCCCTCGGGCTGATCGAGAATCTGAATGCCGCCCAGTTCGTTGGAATAGGTCTCGTGATCGATCGAAACCGCCATGATGTCGTTGTATTTAGTGATCGACCAATACGGCCCATAGGCGCTGTCGGGATGGTAATGGATCGGGCTCTCGCGCCGCATGCGCTTGAAGATTGGGCCCCAGCTATCGCCCTCGTACAGCTTTGGGTCGCTGACATCGGGGATGTCGACAATGTTTTCGGCTAGAACCATCGAACGTCCTCCCTCATCGGCGTTCCACCATATCAGAACGTCCAATGCGGCGGCACGGCGCCGGCGACCGGGGAACGGAAACTAGCGATCCGGTCGGAGGCGAGCGAACCGACGTAGCAGGTCTTGAGATCTGGCCCGCCGAAACAGATGCTCGCGCAGTTCCCAAGAATGCTCTCGTTCGCCGCCACCAGATGCGCCCGCGTATAGGTGTCGTTCTGGTAGGCTTCCTCGGCCCGATCGGTGACGTCCTGGTCGCCGCCGTCAAAGACCAGATGCTGCTCGCCATCGGGCGCCACGCGGACGATCCGGTTGCTCACCACGCTGGTGCACCAGATCCCGCCCTCGGCGTCAAATTCAAAGCCGTCTGGAAAAATACCGATTCCGTAGTCCGCCACCGTCTCGCGGGGACCGAGGCTGTTATCGGCCTTTATCTCGAAGCGACAGATCGAGCGGCCCATGGTCTCGTGCACATAGAGCCAGCGTCCCGAAGGGTCGACCTTGTTCTCGTTGGTAAAGCCGATGTCCTCGGCGATAATCCTCGGCGGCGCGTCACCATCCACCAGGATCACGAAGCCGTCCGCGACATCTTTTTTAAAGGACACGTCCCGGTTCCGAGCCCAGGTGCTGACGGAAATCCAGATCCGTCCGGCCTCGTCCCGGTTGGCGAAATTGCAGGCCGGCAGGGTTTTGCCGTCGATCTCGGTCAAGAAGGCTTCCATCCGCCCATCCCGATATAGCCGGTAGACCCCACCCGCGTCCCCGACATTGGCAATCAGGAACGAGCCGTCCGGCATCAGCGAATACCCGTTGGGAATGAAGCCCTCGGGGATATCACCGGTCTTGGCCAGATACAGCTCCAGCGCCCCATTCCCGCCGAGACTCGCGATCCCACCACCGCCATCGGCGTGACTGGCGAACAGATCCCCCTTCTCGGTCGCCACCACGCATTCCGGGCGCACGAGACCCGAACCGATAAAGGTGATGTCGTCGGATGTGAGCGTGAACATATCAAGGCTCCTTTGAAGGGGCGGACCCGGACCACAGGCTAATCATCCCATGCGTCACCAGGCAAGCCGTCCAACCACCCAGACCGATCTTCATCATCCATCATCGGATCGATGATCCAGCGGACAATGTCGGCTGGCGAAAATACTGGCTACAAACCGCCGGCCCGGCCATCCTCGCCCGTAACGCGCCATCCAATTCCACGGAGAACCATCATGACAAGCTTCCGCACCATTGCCGAGGACCTGCAATTTCCCGAGGGGCCGATCGCGATGCCCGATGGGTCGGTGATCCTGGTGGAGATCGCGCGCGGTACCCTGACCCGGGTTTGGGGGGATGGACGCACCGAAGTGATCGCGTCGCCGGGCGGCGGACCGAACGGGGCGGCGATCGGGCCGGATGGGGCCTGCTATATTTGCAACAATGGCGGTTTCGAATGGGAGCATGACGGCGCCGCCGGGACCACGCGTCCGGTGCGTCAGGCCGATGACTATGTGACCGGACGGATCGAGCGGATCGATCTCTCCACCGGCAAGGTCGACCGGCTCTACGACAAATGCGGCGACGTGAAGCTGAACGGTCCGAACGATATCGTCTTCGACCGGGACGGCAATATGTGGTTCACCGATCTCGGCAAGGCCCGGCACCGGGACATGGATCGGGGCGCGGTCTATTGGGCCAAACCCGATGGCAGCGAGATCAAGCAGGTCATCCAGCCACTCATGACTCCCAATGGCATCGGCCTCTCACCGGATGAGAAAACCGTCTATGTCGCGGAGACCGAGGCGGCGCGGCTTTATGGATTCGATATCACGGGGCCGGGAGAGGTGAGCATGATCGGCTTTCCGGAATCGATCACCGGTGGGCATCTGATCACCTGCGACGGCGGGCTCCGTAAATTCGACTCCCTGGCCGTCGAGGCGGATGGTAAGATCTGTGTCGCCACGTTGCTGACAGGCGGAATCACCGTCGCCAGCCCCGAGGGTGGGACCCATGAATTCATCGCCTGCGATGATCCCTACACCACCAATATCTGTTTCGGTGGCGCGGACCTGAAAACCGCCTTTATCACGCTTTCCTGGAAAGGCCTCCTGGTGGACATGGCTTGGCCGCGGGCCGGGCTGGCGTTGAATTTCTTGAACAAATAAACCCGCGAGGGCAGTCGGAGAGGAGACCGGGTCATGCATGTCGGAATGTCCGTCATTTTCCAGAACCCCGGACGCGAGCGACCGGATTTCGAGATTTACCAGGAAGAGATGGCGCTGGCCGAGATGGCGGAGCCGCTGGGATTTGAATCCGTCTGGAGTGTCGAGCACCACTTCACCGACTACACCATGTGCCCCGATCCGCTTCAGTTCCTGACCTATATGGCCGGGCGCACCAAGACGGCGGAGCTCGGGACCATGGTCGTTGTTCTGCCCTGGCGCGACCCGGTCCGGACCGCCGAGCAGATCAGCATGCTGGACAATATCTCCAATGGTCGGCTGGTCCTGGGGATCGGGCGCGGCGCCGGACGGGTGGAGTTCGATGGATTCCGGCTCGATATGGCGGAAAGCCGGCCGCGCTTCGTCGAAGCGGCCCAGATGATCATGAACGGGTTGGAGAATGGTCATGTGGAGTTCTCCGGCGACTACTACACCCAACCCCGCGCCGATATCCGGCCGGAGCCGTTCAAAAGCTTTCGGGGACGCACCTACGCCGCCGCCGTCTCGCCGGAATCAGCGCGGATCATGGCCGAGCTCGGCATTGGGCTTCTGGTGATCCCACAAAAACCCTGGGAGCACGTGGAGCGCGAATTCGCCGAGTACAAGGCGCTCTATCACGAGGTCAACGGCGTGCCGGCACCGAAACCGATCTTCGCCACCTGGACCATCGTCGACGAGGACGAAAAGCGGGCCGAGGAACTCGCGCGGCGCTATATCGGCGGCTATTGGCAGAGCGTCCTCGACCATTATGAGTTCCACAAGGACCATCTGAAGGGCCAGAAGGGGTACGAGTATTACGGCAAGTTCGCCGAGACGCTCCAAAAGGACGAGGACGGCGCGATTCAGTTCTTCATGGACCTACAGGTCTACGGAACGCCGGCGCAATGCATCGAGAAGATCACCGCGATCGGCGACCGTATCGGCTCCGACAGGTTCACCGGCATCTTCTCCATGGCTGGCATGCCGCACGACCTGGCCAAGGCGAACATGACGCTATTCGCCGAAAAGGTCATGCCCGCCCTAAAAGCGCTACCGAGCGCCGAGGACCGCGTGGCCTCGGTCGCGGCGGAGTAGCGGATCTCGATGCCGGGCCTTCCTCGGCTCCAGACTTCGTCCGAAAGTGCCGGATCAAGATAACGCGTAGTGCATCCTCCACCGACGCATTCTCCCGCCTCGCGACCCGCGCCGCGTCCGTGACGATTTGTACGAGCGAGTGTCGGGGTAACTCCCCGAGTGCGCGCCAAAAAGCCGCTTCCAGCGTGAGCAGATGTGCTTCGCCACCGCAGTCGACCACGCGCGTGATCATCGCGCCCCGATGGTTCTGGGACACCCGAAGATGTTTCGCTAATTCAAGGGCATGGGACATTACTGATCCGACTCGCGGTCTAGAGGGATCAGCTAATCTAATAACATATTGAAATTGCGCAATTAAATCATATTTGTCGCGCGATGATTGAAAAACCAAACATTCTCAAAGATCCTTAAAATGCGGTATAGTATCCGCAACCGGATAGAAGAGTTAGGCGAATGCTGGGAATCACTCAGTACCTGCGGGCACTTATCGACGCGATAGAGCGCCACCCATTCGCGCTGTCGGATCTATCTCGCAAATCGGGGTTGTCACACGCGACGCTCGATCGAATCCGGCACCAACCGGTCACGTTGGGCGCGGGAGGATTCAATCCCACGTACCGCACGATTAGGGAGTTGGAGAAGTTCCTCGGCATTGACTCGCACCTAAATGTCATCGGGCGTCAGACGCATGTCGGAGATATCAGCGAGAACCTGAAAATCCGCGTCGGGTTGGCCTCCGGGCTTTGGATGGACGAGCAGATCCGACGGGCACATGACTATCTCGAATTTCTATGCGCCGAGAATGGACGACTTGGGTTGGATATCGTCGATTACGATTTCATCGTTGAACAGTGCCCGGATTGCGCAATTCACTTGCTGACGAGCGAAGACCCCCAGGAAATGACATCGATACTGCGTTGGGGAAACGCCGGAGATTATCGAGGGGGTCGGGACTTCAGCGGTGGGACGTTCGCGGATTTCTCCGACTCGAGCCTCGTGGCCTGCACCCAGGAAGACGTGCCGGTTTTCACATCCACGGATATCCCGTTGCTTACGATCCATAGCCGGGCCGGAGAATGGAAACAGACCGGGCAATGGGTGGATCGCCGCTTCCTTCGATATATGGCGAAGATCAGCGCGCCAGGCGAACAAGTCACGGTGATTTCGATACGCCGCCTCAAGGAGCGGAACGCGAATCTGGCGATAATCGATACCGTCCTGGATGAATTTCGCCTCTCCAAATCGCTTCGGGAAGAGATCGCCCCGGCCAATTGATCCGCTGTAAAACTGGGATGGCATCCGGGTCTTCAAATCGCACCCACGGTGGTAAAGTCGCCACGACAAGTGGCAATGGCTTTGCGCGCCGCTAAATTTTGGCCGCGGCTCCCGAAGGAATGGACAATGAAAATAACCGGCATCCGAACCCAAGCAATCGACATCCCGTTTCCGGCTCCGATCGGCACCTCGATCCATCGGATTACCGGCGTCGCCGGGCTTCTGGTCTGGGTCGACACGGATGAGGGCGTGACGGGCGAGAGTTATCTCTGGGCCATCGGTGGGCATAAGGTACCAGTTCTCGACGCCATGGTTCGCGCGCTCGAGGGCACGGTGATTGGCAAGGATCCGCGCGATACCGAAGCGCTCTATATCGATCTGTGGCGCGAGATCAATTTCCTCGGCCATAAGGGCGTGACGATCTTCGGTATCGCCGCCATCGATTGCGCGTGCTGGGACATCAAGGGCAAGGCGGCCGGCATGTCGGTCGGCCACATGCTGGGCCGGGCCCGCGATCGGGTGAAGGCCTATGCCAGCGGTGGTCTTTGGGCCAGCATGAGCATCGAAGAGTTGCAGGCACAGGCCAAACAATTCGTGGCGGACGGGTTCAAGGCGGTGAAGATGCGGATCGGTCTGCCCGATATCGCGGTGGACCTTGAGCGCGTCGCCGCCGTGCGCGAGGCGATCGGCCCCTCCATCGACCTGATGGCCGACGCTAACCAGGGCCTCACCGTCAACCATGCGATCCGACTTGGCCGGGGGCTCGAGAAATACAACCTCGTCTGGTTCGAGGAGCCGGTGCAGGCCTATGACCTGGCCGGATCGGCCCGGGTCGCCGAGGCCTTGGACACACCGATCGCCAGCGGCGAGACCGAATACACGCGCTACGGCTTTCAAGACATGCTGGAACGGGGATCCGCCGATATTCTGATGCCGGATCTGGAGCGGGTCGGCGGGGTTTCCGAGTGGCTCAAGGTCGCCAATATGGCCGCCGCGCTCGACGTGCCGGTAAGCCCGCATATCTTTACCGAGCATTCGCTGCAACTCTGCGCCGCCGCCGGCAACGTCACCTACTCCGAACACATGCCCTGGTTCACCGAGCTTTTCCAAGAACGCATGGAGATGGTTGACGGCGATATCCTGATCCCGGACCGCCCCGGCATGGGTTTCACCTTCGACCCGGACGCGGTCCGGAGATTCGCGGTTTAGATATTCGGGTCCAGCAGTGTTTGCAGGCGCTGCGCCGCCGTCCTGGCGAAACGCAGGGTGACGGCCTTGCGTCTAGCGGCGGCTAGTTTCTCCTCCACGGGTTCACGCAAGATCTCGGCGCCAAATCGATCGGCGATGATCACACCACAGTTTTCATCGGATGGGAGCAATTCACGAGGGAACTCACTTGCCACGGCGAAGAAGAACCGGTCACAAAAATCGAGATACTCCCGCCATTTGCGGTCACCCTTGAAATCGGCGACCGAGGCCTTCACCTCAACAACCGTTATAATCCCGGCGCGGTCGATACCGATCACGTCGACCCGACGCTTTGTAGCCAGCGAAAATTCGGTCAAAACGCCCTGCCCCAGATCACCCAACAGCCGCGCCGCGCCGCGGGTGACGGCACGGGTTATCTCAGGCACCGAGCCCGGCTGGTCGGATGCGTTATCGGTCATTGGACGAGGTTGAGCGCGCCTCTGATATCCGCCTCATCCAGGTTCGCGCCGCGAAGGTCGGCCCCCGCGAATTGGGAATCCCGCAAGATCGCCCCCTTCAGATTGCAATCCCGCAGATTGGCGTTGGTGAAGTCGCACGCGGTCATGACCGCTTGATGCATATCCGCGCCGGTGAAGATCGCATCCTGTAAATGGGCGCTTTCGAAGTGGCAGGGCCAGAATTGCGTTGTCGCGCCGACGATCTGAATAGGTCCGATCTTGGCCCCGGAAAAATCCGTGCCGGCGAGGTTCGCGCGCCTCAAGGTAATGCCGCGAAGATCGGTGTTTCGCATATTGGCGCCGCGAAGATCCGCGAAAGTGGCGTCCGCCATCAGCAATTCGCTCCCGGAAAGATCGCAGTTGTTCATGACGGCATAAGCGAGATCCGCCGCCGCCAGGTTCAGCGACGCCAGGGTCTGACCGCTCACGTCGCGGCGTTGCAGATCCGCCCGCTTGCCTTCGCGGCCAGCGGTGCGAATCCAAGTACCATGGCTGATCAACATCTCCCGCATCTCATCGCCCAACGCGTTGAGAAGACGAGGCATGATCGCGCCCAGACCTTCCAGCGTCTCGCGGTCCATATTACTGAATACGGCGCCCGCGAGATCGGCGTCATCCAAGGTCGTTCCGCTCAGCGTAACGTTATACAGGATCGTGCCGTGCAGGATCGCGCCGGTAAGGTTCGCCTCCGTCAGATCGGCGCCCTCAAGGTTCGCGCCGGTGAAATTAGAGTGACTGAGATTAGCTCGAATGAACTTGCAGTTCCGCATATTCGCGTCGGTAAGATCCGTCTGCACGATGAAGGAATTCGATACCTTCGCCTGAGCCATGTTGACCCGCAACGCCGATGCCGCCGCCATGTCCATGGCCTCGCCCTCGGGCCTGGCGGAGACCAGATTTCCAGCCTTGTCGGGTTTCAGCAAAACCCCATCGCGCAGGTCGGCGTCCACGAGGCTCGCATCGGTCAGGTTCGCCGCCCGAAAACACGCGCCGCGAAGGTCCACCCTGTCCAGTTTCGCCCCGCGCAGATCCGAGCGCCTGAGATCGGCGGCGAACAGGATGGACTGCGAAAGATCGGCGCCGCGAAGGTCGGCGTTCTGGAGGTTCGCGCCGCTGAAATCCGCGCCGATCAGCGCGATGTTCCGGAGATCGAGATAACTTAGATCGCATGAGGCGAGAGACGCGCGTTGGCCCCCGTTGCGGCCGGTTTGAAACTTCTCGTGTTTATCAATGACAACCAAAAGCTCTCGCTGGGTCAGCTTACGCAGCGCGACCCGCTCCGGCGGTTCCTCGGCGACGACCGTCCTTTGACTGGCCGCGGCCCGCGAAGCAAGCCCCGGCTCAAGGGGCGAAGGTGTATCGGCGTTCACCACGATCCTTTCGGTCAATCCAGCACGACGAGCGCCGGGCTACATGCCCCCAACCTTCAACCCGCGGTCCTAAAACCAAGGTCGGGAAAACATAACACAAATGCCTGAATTTCGAGAGGAGTCGTTATTGGTGAGTCGATCGGGTAATCCGCGCCACGTCGAGCCGGTGAATTAGAACCAGTCGGTACTCTGCGGAAAATTGTGGGCAACGAACCGATAGGTGAATTGAACCGCTTCCCGGCTGGCCTTGGACTTGTAGGAGAGATCGAGCTCCCAATGTTCGATCGCCTCATCCCAGATCAGCATCTTCTGGTGCAGTTCATCCCGCATCTCACGGATATCGACGAGCTGACGGTTGAAGGCCTTCAGCATCGTGACGACGTCGTCGGTTTGACCATCGACCTGGGCAAAGACTTCTCTGAAATCCTTGATCGGTGGGCGCATCAGCACCTTCACACGGTTGATTTCGTCGAGAAAAATCCTGTCCGTATTATACAAGGCCGCGACCTGCGTGAGCTTCGCGACGATCTCGGAGGCATGCACATAACGGTCGCGCAACCCTTCAATATAGGCGAGTTCCCGGGCCAGTCGGTCGATCAAGTCCAGAACTTCCTGGCGCTTTCCCTTGCCCATTCCAAGGGCCAGGGCGATCTTATCCAACCCTGTCTCGATCTGGTCCTTGGTTTCCGGCTTCGCCAGCATCGCCTCGATCTGCGGCGGCGTGAGCTTTTTCCTGCCCTGGCCGCTAACCCAGGCCGCGACCGCCGCCATCACCTTGTTCTTGGCGATCACCTTGTGGCTCTCGTCGATGCTCCAACTGGCGGTTCCGTCCAGCAATTCCCGCGGAATTGTGTCGCCCGGGCGAATGTCCCGCACGAATTTCAGGCCCTGGGCCACCTGTTCGAGCATCTGACCATCGGAGCTCTCGGGATCGATGTTAAATTCCTGGCAAAGCGATTCGAGCGGGATCGACGCTTCGTGCTCCCCGACATTCATCCGCAGCGCCGGGATACGATCCGGGCCGGTAAGCGCGAATCTGGCATCCTTGACCTGAAAAATTTTGTGTTCAAACGCGAAATGAGTCGACGGATCAAGATCCGCTTTCGCGGTTTCCTCGTCGGTCTCGAATGAAATGTCCGCGTCAGCCATCGCGATGATGCCTTCCGATCCCCAATCACGTTCGGATATCACGAACGATCATGGAAGTTTAAACATTTTCCGCCGACATGCCACCAACAAGCGCGGTGACCCGCGAAACCGTCACGACTCTAACCACGACGAAAGTCCATGGGGTTGTGATCGGTCGGTATCACCCCTAGATAAAGACAGGTTGAATCTAGCCGGGTCCGTGCCGCGCGGGCGGAACCGGTGGCGCCAGTTAAATGGGCCGCTAAATCGGATCGTCTCGCTCGCGTGGGGGTTGGTCTCGTCATGACACGTCTATCGCTTTTCAATTCGCCCTTGCTACTTGGTTTCGACCATTTCGAGCGTACGCTGGACCGGGTAACGAAAGCGTCGAGTGACGGGTATCCACCCTACAATATCGAGCAGGTCTCGGAAGACGCTCTACGGATCACCCTGGCGGTGGCCGGATTCTCGGAGAATGATCTTTCCGTGCGCATGGAAGGCAATCAGCTGATCATCCAAGGCAAGCAAACCGATGACGAGGCGCGGGTCTATCTGCATCGCGGCATCGCGGCCCGCCAGTTTCAGCGGACCTTCGTCCTTGCCGAGGGGATCGAGGTGATCGCCGCGGAAACCGATAACGGTCTGCTTAACATAGACCTACATCGCCCTATTCCCGACGCGCGGGTCAAGAACATCGCGATCCGTCGCGCGTCGACCGGCAAACGAACGCCAACCAAGGTCGCCACTTCGGATTAAGGTCAATTTTCTCGAAAGACACGGTCAGGCCGCGTTGCTGGACGCCGTCTGCGTGAGTAACGCCATAATCGCGTCGGTGGTATCACAGCCCCGCAGCTTGTCGCACATCTGCGCGTCACGCAGCAGACGCGAAACCTTGGCGAGCGCCTTCAGATGATCAGCACCCGCGGTCTCGGGCGCCAAAAGAAGAAAAATCAGATCAACGGGCCGATCGTCAATTGAATCGAAGTCGATGGCGCGGTCGGCGCGCGCGAACACGCCGCGCAACCGGTCGAGACTAGCCAACTTACCGTGCGGAATCGCGATGCCGCCGCCCACGCCGGTCGTCCCCAGCCGCTCACGCTCCAAGAGGACGTCGAAGACCTCTCTTTGCTCCAGTCCGGAAACTTCCGCCGCCTTGCGCGCGAGCTCTTGCAAGGCCTGCTTTTTACTCGAGGCCTTGAGATGCGGAATTACGGACTCGACCGTAAGGATGTTATCCAATTCCATCGTTTTCCTCATCACCAGCTTCACGCGCGCGGCATACAAAGCCGACGCGCGCGTAACCAGGTTTCAACTGGTGCTTTTAGGGTCTATCCAGCCGATATTGCCGTCCGTTCGGCGGAAAACCACGTTGATGTCACCATGCGCGGCGTTCCGGAACATCAAGACTGGCGCCTCGGACAGCTCCATATGCATGACCGCGGATTCCACGGTCATCGAATCGATCTGGGTCGCCATCTCCGCGACGACAACGGGCTGCCATTCCACGTCCTCTTCGACGACGGGGGCATCCTCCGCCTCGTTCTCCGCCGCGAACACGACCTCCTGGGCCTCCAGTCCATCAACGGCGGGCGCCTGATGATCATGATCGCGCAAGCGGCGTTTGAACCGTCGCAGACGCTTGTCGATCTTCGCGGCGGCGGCATCGAAGGACGCATAGGCGTCGGCGTTCTGCGCCTGCCCTTGAATAAGGATACGACGCCCGACATGAACCGAGATATCGGCGCGGACCTTTCCGCCGTCTCGCGACATCGTTACCGTTGCATCAATGGGGTTCGAGAAATATTTCTCGGAAATCTGACGAATCGACTCATCGATATGACCCCGAAGAGAATCGCCAATCTGAAACTGCTTACCGTTCACGGCAATCCGCATGATGACCCAATCACTGTTAACGCTATCTGCTATATGGGGTCGCTCGACCATATTTTGAGTCGGTTGACGTCCGCTCGCGTCGCCCACTCGCGAGGCGCGGGACAATATGATCGCGCCCTGGCTAAGTCAAGTCCGGCAATTACCTCCATGCAAGTCGAACCAATGATGCGCGAACCACACGGGAATCAACGCCTCAGGGCGCCATCGCCTTCTCCCGCCGGCGCTGAACCGAGGAAGGAATCCGCATCGCCTCACGGTACTTCGCGACGGTCCGGCGCGCGATTTCGACCCCCTGACCACGCAGAATTTCGACGAGCCGATCGTCCGAAAGAATCTTGTTTTTTGCCTCATCCTCGATCAGCGCCTTGATCTTGAATCGCACCGCCTCGGCGGAATGCGCCTCGCCCCCGGCGGCCGAGGCAATGGCGGACGTGAAAAAGTACTTGAGCTCAAGCATCCCGCGCGGCGTGGCGATGTACTTGTTGTTGGTCACCCGGCTTACCGTGCTCTCATGCATGCTGATCGCCTCGGCGATATCGCGTAGCACCAAGGGCTTTAGGTGCTGGACACCAAAACGGAAAAATCCGTCCTGCTGACGAACGATTTCCGTGGCGACCTTAAGAATGGTCGTCGCCCTCTGATGCAGCGACCGCACCAACCAATTCGCCGATTGATGGCACTCGCTAAGATACTCCTTGTCCTGCTTTTTCATGGGCCGCTTGGACACCATGGAAAAGTAGCTGTTATTGACCAGGACCCGCGGCAGGGAATCCGGATTAAGCTCAAGAATCCAATTGCCACCCGGTCCGGCCCGCATCAACACATCGGGAACGACCTGTTCATCCACCGAGGGCTCGAAGGCTAGACCTGGCTTCGGGTCGAGGGAACGGATTTCCTCGATCATCTCGACCATGTCCTCGTCATCGACACCGCAGAGCTTCTTCAAGCCCGCGAGATCGCGCTTGGCGAGACGGTCGAGATTATCCAGCAACGCCTGCATCGCCGGGTCCAAACGGTCCCGGTCCTTCAATTGCAGTGCCAGGCATTCAGCGAGATCGCGGCAGAAGACGCCCGGAGGATCGAGCTGCTGCAATCTTTCGAACACCATCACAACCTGTTCGATCCCGCAGCCCAACGCCTCGACCACATCGTTCATATCGCCGAGAAAATAGCCGGTTTCATCCAACATCTCGATGAGATGCGCGCCGATCACCTTCTCGGCGGGGTCCTGAAAATCGACGCCCAGTTGCTCGTAGAGATGCTCGCGCAGTGTCTTATTGGCGCTGGCCGATTGGTCCATGCCGAACTCATCGTCACTGAAGTCCGAGCGCCCGCCGGAGCCCACGGACCCGGAAAGCGAGAGACCGACCTCGCCATAGCCGGCGCCGGCGTCGGTTTCCTCGATTCCGGCGCTGCCCCAGTTGTTGTCGTAGTCAATATCGTTCGGATCGCTCGCCTGGTCCGGCAAGGTCGCCGCCTCGGCATTATCCACCATGTCGCCGGTCGGCTCGTCACCGAACCCGTCCGGCGTGGACACCGCCTCGACCTCTCCGGCGCGCGCGGTTTCATACGCGTTCAAATTATCCGCGTCCACGGCGTCAGCGATGGTCGGCCCGTCGCCCTCGTCGCGCTCGAGAAGAGGGTTTTTTTGGAGCTCGCCATCGACATATTCCGACAGCTCCATGTTCGAGAACTGCAACAGCTTGATCGCCTGTTGCAGTTGCGGTGTCATAACCAGGGACTGAGACTGTCGTATGTCCAGTCGCTGTGACAAAGCCATTCCCGCGCTCCCGTCTACAAGCGAAAACGTTCACCGAGATAAACGCGGCGGACGTCCTGATGCGCGACAATTTCGGATGGCAAGCCCTCCATCAACACAGCGCCATCATGAAGGATATAGGCGCGGTCGACGATATCCAGGGTCTCGCGGACATTATGATCGGTGATCAAAACGCCAATACCGCGATCCTTGAGATGCGCGATCAAATCTCGAATCTCGCCAAGAGCGATCGGGTCGATGCCGGCTAGAGGCTCGTCGAGCAGCATGAAATTGGGATGCGAGGCTAGCGCTCGAGCAATCTCGACGCGTCTGCGCTCGCCCCCCGAAAGCGCGAGGGCCGGGGTGCGGCGCAAATGACTGATCGAGAACTCCGCCAGCAGGTCATCCAGCATAGCGTCGCGCCGATCCTCGTCAGGCTCCACAACCTCGAGGATGGCTCTCACGTTTTGCTCGACCGTCAAACCACGAAAGATCGACGCTTCCTGAGGCAAGTATCCGATACCCAACCTGGCGCGGCGGTACATCGGGAGATCGGAGATATCGGTGCCATCCAAGAGGATCGAGCCATAATCGGCCGAGATCAATCCGGTAATAACATAGAAGCTCGTCGTCTTGCCGGCCCCGTTCGGTCCCAACAGGCCAACCGCCTCGCCGCGCTGTACCTCGAGACTAACATCACGCAGCACGGGCCGCATCTTAAAGCGCTTGCCGATATTGCGCGCCACGAGTCCCGAATTCGCGCTGACCAGACGCGGTGTCGTCGGCGCGTCCGTCGAACCGATAGTCTTCCCGTCCCAGCTGCTTGTCCCGTCCGTCACTCCCCGACTACTCCCGCTTGGATTTCTTCTTGGGCGTGAAAAGGCCGCGCACGCGCTTACCGGACTTGGACGTGTCCGACGACAGTAGTCGGCTGATGCCCGTATTGAAATTCACCTCCGCCAGCGAGCCGTTCAACTGGGTCTCTCCCCGTGTGATCTTGACATCCCCGGACAGGGTGGCGATGCCCTTGCGGACATTATAGACACCCTCGTCACCGCGCGCGACCTCCCGGGGCGTGGTGATGACCACACCGCCAACCGCATCCATGCGAACCACCTCCAGAGTACCATCCCGCTTGGGTTCGAAAAACGCGGTTAAGGCATCGGCGCGGATCTCCCGGTCTCCCTGGGATGCCACGGCATCTCCCCGTGCCACCGCGATGCGACGCTTTTCCCAATATTCCAAGCTCTCGGACGCGGTGATGGTTTGCTCGGCGGTGACCATGCGGGGGCTTTTACCCAACACCACCGCCACGGCCTGGTCGAGATCATAGACCGCCCTGTCGCCATAAGCGGTTCGTTCCGGAGACGCGATGATCACGCTACCCAGTGCCTCAAGCCGATAGATCTCGGTCTCGCTTGCCTCGGTTTCTCGGTACAGCGCCGTCAATGTTTCACCGGCAACACTGATCTCGCCGCGGGTCGCCTTGGCGTTACCCCGAGCGATATACATCTTCTGGTCGCTCACCCATTCGATGCCGTTATCCGCCTCCACGGTTACCGGATCGGAATTACCATCGACCTTGAGCTGCGCGCTCGCCGGCGATACCACGGCGATTGAAAGGGCCGCGATCAGGACGAAGCCCCAAAAAATTAACCCGACGCCCGAGCCGCGCCAATTGCGAATTCCGGAAGCGATCATGACGGTTCCCTTCCAGTTCCTCGCAGCACCGCCCTGGCCTTGCCGGTGAATATGATGCGCGCGCCTCGATCGAATAACCGAAACCCCTCGCCCTCAATACGCCCGCCCTCGCCATGACCGACAACCGGCTGACGGCCCTCCGCGGTACCGGCGCGCATATCGACACGCGCGCTCTGGGATTCGAACTGATAGCCACGATCATAGAACAGTGTGACACCGCCGGAGAGATCCACGGTCTCGGCCTTTTTGTCATAAATCCCAGATTGGGCGGCCATGGCGACCCAACCGGAATTTCTCATTAGAATATCCGCCTTAGGGTCCCGGAGATAGACCAGTTGATCAGCCCGGCCGCGCTGCGAGGCACTGGCGGCGGTGACCTGATAGGGCCGCTGTTCCGCGTCGGTGCCCACGAATCGGGGATTATCCATGACCAGTCCGTCGACATTGATACCGGTCATCTGGACATCGCCGATACGAATTTCCCGTTGATCCGGCAACAATTGCGGCCAGGCGAATGTCAGCGCCACTATCGCCAACGCGGCGGCCGGCAGCACCAGTTTCATGAAGGCAACAAGGCGGCTAGCGCGAGCCACCGGGCGCCGTCTATTGAGAGCGAACGCGAAATTTCCGCGACGTTTCACTGTCGTCCGTCGCTCGTCACTGGTTTTTGGCGCGCCCAGTTCAGCCATTGAGAGCCACCTTCCGGGACATGCCGGCGGACGGGTCAGTGACTGAAAATGTCCTCGTCGTCATAACGGATAAGATCCAATGTCGCGCGCGTCGGCAGGAAGTCGAAACAGGCCTGTGCGATTTCCGCTCGTCCCTCGCGCGCCAAACGCTCGTCCAGTATGCCTCGAATCCGATGTAAATACAGCACGTCCGACGCCGCGTAGTTCAACTGCTCCTCGGACAGCGTATCCGCGCCCCAATCCGAGGACTGCTGTTGCTTTGAAAGATCGACGCCCAGGAGCTCCCGGCAGAGATCCTTCAGACCGTGGCGATCGGTATAGGTCCGCACCAATTTGGAAGCGATCTTGGTGCAATAAACCGGCGTCGCCATCACCCCAAGATAGGCTTGCATCACCGCGATATCGAACCGCGCGTAGTGAAAGATCTTGGTCACCGAGGCATCATTCATCAGCGCCTTGAGATTGGGCGCCGCGTAGGAATCTTGGGGAAGTTGCACCAGATGCGCGTCCCCATCGCCCGCCGATAGCTGTACCAGACAAAGCCGGTCCCGTTCCGGCCTTAGTCCCATGGTCTCGCTATCCACGGCAACCGAGTCGCCAAAGCTCAATCCGTCGGGCAGATCGCCCCTGTGCAGTGTAATGGTCATGCGGCCTCGGTATGAAAACGCGTCCTTCGCCCCGGCGGTGGCGGAAGATCACCCGTGAATCATTGAAACACTGGATAAGTCTCACGTACGGGATTCGCCGTCAACAAACGGCCAAGGAATTCCCGGCATTTCACGTCGGGGTATGGGGCTTGGACGCGGCAGATTTACGCCCCACCGCCTCGACAACGACGCTACCAAGGTCGATCCTCGCCTTGATAATCCCTAAACCGTCCGGTATCGACAATCGTGCTGGCATCGATCTGTCGAATAATCCCCGAAACACTATCCACGGGCGCGACCTTGGCGTTTGGACCGCCCATGTCAGTCTGAACATGCCCAGGACAAAAAAGAAGGGTCGTGACTCCTCTGCCGACTAAATCAAGCGACAGGCATTTCACCAGCATATTGAGCGCGACCTTGGACATTCGATAGCCGTGATTGCTGGAACTCGCGTTGGTGATGCTCGCAACGGTCGAGGTTATGAAAACCAGCGTTTTGTCCTCGCCGGCGAGAACCAGGGGCAACAACGCCCGCACGACCCTTAACGGGCCTAGGGCGTTCGTATTGTAAAGACCAAGCCAAAGGTCATAGTCCACGTTACCGTCGGCCCCGAGGTTACCGAACACACCGGCATTGTTTATCAATACGTCGATCGCCCTCTCGCTCAGCGCCCGCCGAAGGGCATGCACGCTCGCCAGATCGTCGACATCCAATTGATGGATCTGAACGCCGGGGATCTCCCGAAGAGCGACAGCGTTCTCGGGTTTACGGCAGGCCGCGATCACCCGATACCCCGCCGCGCCATATTGTCGCGCGAATTCAAGCCCCAAGCCACGATTGGCGCCGGTGATCAAAACAGTTTTCATGAACCATCCATGGTCGCAATTCTAGGAGCGATGGAACCAATCATCGCGCGAACTCCGGCAACGATCAAACGAACGTGGCGGGAGTCCCGTGGGTCCGCAAGAGCGGAAATTGTACTGTCGCGGCGCACTGTTGGACGACTAGAAAAAGCCCAGGCCTGAAATGGAGATCTCTTGCGCCTTGGCGGAGCGCGATCGACACTATGGGCGACGTTTCGACTTAACGGGAAATGGTGCCCCTTAGCGAAGGGGAATCGAACGATCTGGGCGACGTTTCGACTTTAGGAGAAATGGTGCCCAGGGGCGGAGTTCGTATCCTGAGCCAAGCACCATCCGTACTGATTATCCGCACAAATCCTAGAATCTGTCATGCCCAGTTCGAGGTCAACAGGCACGAAAGTTACTACCCTACCTACTACCCTTCTGGATGGTCCGGCCT
>JADHLJ010000287.1 GCA_016780745.1 Alphaproteobacteria bacterium
GCTACGATCATCCATGGCGGGCGCGAACTCCGTTGATCCGTGGTGAGACTGCCTCAGCACCAGAATCATACACGATATCAGCAAGTTATATCGTGTCCGCCGCCTAAATCGTTACACGTGGTGAATTATCCGGGCTAGAAGGCACTAAAGGTCTCTGGATGCCAAGATAACGTTCCACGTCCCGCTCTTGCTGAAGAACCCGCCGAACGTCGAAATAGGTTATTTTTATTAAGTCTCTGAATGGAATCCGGGCTATAAATATATCTCCAATTGGCTGCCTAGCTCGGAGGCAGTCGAATTTGAACTCAACAGGATCAGGGTCTACAAGATCTAACTGATCGTTCATCTCGTTCTCTCCCATTGATTCTTCAATTCGTCAGTATCTTTGCTGAAGAATGGTAGTGGGTTCTCTAAATTTAGGCGATAAACGCTCACACAAAAAAAGCATGATAGCGTAAATAGATACAATAGAATTGAAACAATCAATAACACGGATGAATTAGGTTGAACGGAATCAGATCCAATATCTTTAACTTTCAAGATTCCGTAAAATATCGCATAAAATACACATATAAACATAGATAAAAAGACAAAAGAACTACCGTATGGAAACTGAATTGAGGGAAGGCGAGGAAAAACACCAGCGACTTTTTTCCTTTCGGAGTCTTCAAAATTCTCCTGTGCATAATTTTTAGTGATCGCGTATATTAGTGGTCCTACAAGTGCTGCAGAATAAATGAACATCTCGCCACCAGCTACAAATGACCATGCCGTTTGCCAAAAAGGTTTATCGAATCCGAGCTTCACTATAATTGGGTAAACCCAGATCGGAAAAAGTGAAAACAGCGTCGTTACGGCTAAATCTTTGAGGGCCGAGAATATGGACTCTCGACTTGAGTTGAACAATTCGCCGTACAGGGGCAAATATTCTACGAATCTCATAATTATTCATCCAATCAAAAATAGTAATTCGGTTGTGTTGCCTCGTTTCTCCCGAGAGGCTGCGATCATAGATTTTCTACGCAACTCGATGGGAGTTGCAAAATCTTTATAAAGCGCCCTAATTGATTGATGGTTCGCGTTGCTCAATATTATTTTCACTCAGCGCAGTGCCGCATTTTCTAATGAATTTCGAAGACGTACTTGGTCATCCCAGGAAAAAATACTATCATTGTATTTTAAAAATCCGTTGAGATTATGTGCTACCGTGTAAGGTGAGTCAGCATAAATTACGTCATTCCGATGGGCGTTGGCGATTGCAATCTCGAAATCGCAAACGTTCAATTTGGTCCCGATTAATGCATTGGAGGCCAGCCTCAGCGACTCCAAGTCAAATAATATATTTGCTTTTGTCCCGATTGGAACGTTGAATTCACCACGTAAATTGACACGGTACAATCCATTGAAGCATTATATATTCAAATAAATTGTTCGGGCGGCGCGCTTGGGCAATTCGCGAGGTATTTTTGATCGGACATAATAATAGTGTTTTTTGCAATGTTTTTCGTGATGTTGTTGCAGGTTGGAAATAGTTTCTTCGAAAAAATCTCTAATTGCGGTATAAGTATCGATTAGTTCTTTGTTTATGTCGGATAAGATCTCTTTATGAGGATTTACATGGAAGAATATTGAACCGCCACCAAGAAACGGTTCGATATAATGCCCGAATTCGCTCGGAAACATCTCGCAAATCGTAGGTGCCAACCAGCGTTTACCGCCAGCCCATTTGAGAAATGGCCTTATTTCGGCGTCTTTTAAAGATTTTGCTGCACTAACGTTCATAAACATACCATTGCATAGGGTGTTTAAATTTTAGATTGCTATTCAACATATGTCTATTGATAATTATGGGTAGGTTTGAATGGACCTTCTTGCAACGTATTTCGATCATCGTCGAACGATTAACGCCGCCGCTACCCCACCATCTCTCCCGACCCACCCGCTTCCTCCGGCAGGTCCTTGAACCGCGGCAGCTCATCGGCGATGTCCAGCACCGACTCGCCGTGGAAGACGTGGAAGCTCGGCTGGAAGTCCAGGCTCGGCAGGACGCTGGAATAGACGTCGATATAAGGACCGGCGGGGTGTTCGCTCATCACGTGGCCGCCGCATTTCCGGCAGAACTTGCGCAGGCTGCCGGGGGTTTTGGCGAATGTCGAGAGATCGTCTTCGCCCTCGGTGACGGTGACCTGTGACGGCTCCCAGAGCGTGAAACCGTTGACCGGGGCCGCCGCCCAGGCGCGGCAGTCGACACAGTGGCAATAGCCCATGCGCATGGGCGCGCCGCTTACCTCGATCTTCACCGTGCCGCAAAAGCACTGGCCCTTATGGGTGGCCGTCTCGTTGGAAGACATCTCGGGCTCTCCCTTCCTTGCTAACAGGTGTAGTTCATGCCGAGCCGACCGCCATCGGCGTAGATGGTCTCGCCGGTGATGTAGCTGGCCTTGTCGCTGGCCAGGAAGGCGACGATATCGCCGATCTCCCGGGGCCGTCCGATGCGTTTGAGCGGCGTGCGGGACATCACCATGTCCATGGCCTGGGGGTTGGCGTTGACGCCGGCCATCATCGCGGTGTCGATGGAGCCGGGGCCGACCGCGTTGACCCGGATGCCATGCGGGGCAAGCGCCAGCGCCGAGGCCTTGGTCAGCTGCATGACCCCGCCCTTGGAGGCGCAATAGGCGGCGATCGAGGGGATCGCGACCTGGGCGTTGACCGAGGACATGTTGACGATCGCGCCTTGGATGTTTGCGGCGATCATCGCCTTGGCGGCGCGCTGGGTGGCAACGAAGGTGCCGGTCAGGTTGACGTCGATCACCGACTGGAACTGCTCGAGCGAGATCTCCAGAAACTCTCCCGGCGCGGCGATGCCGGCGCAATTGACCAGGATCGACACCGTGCCCAGCTCTTTTTCGATGCGGTCGAACAGGGCGTTGATCTGGGCCGGATCGGCCATGTCGCAAGTCATCGCCACGGCGTCGCCGCCCAGCGTCTCGGCGGCGGCCGTGACGCCGGCCTCGTTGATATCGGCGAGCACGACGCGGGCCCCGCCCTCGGCGATCGCTTCGGCCGAGGCATAGCCGATGCCTTGGGCGGCGCCGGTGACCAGCGCGATGGGTTGATCGGACATGTGGTTACTCCCGTTCGAGACGTCGTGATGTCGGTTAAAGCGATTTGAAGACCTGGTTGGCGGTGAAGGCGGCGTCATAGAGCCGGCTCATGATCGGCGCCGATGTCGCCTTTTTCGGCTCGGTGATTGGCAGCGGCAGATCATCCTCGGACCCACCGGTCAACAGCTCGGCCATGGCGCGTCCAAAGATCGTGCCTGGCGCGATGCCCCGGCCATTATAGCCGATCGGCGTGTACAGCCCCTCGGCCAGCTTGTGGATGCGCGGGATATGGTCCGGTGTCATGGCGATCTGGCCGTGCCAGGCCTTCTCGAAGGTGACCTCGCCGAGATCCGGGAACAGGTGCCGGAGCCGCCGCGCCGCCCAGCGCTTGGACAGCCCGCTCTCGCCGCCATGCACCCGGCCCATGGAGCCGATGATCAGCCGCCCGAACGCGTCCCGACGCAGCGAGAACATGATCGACCCGGTATCCCAAAGGCCCTGGCGTTCCTTCAGGATATGCTCGACCCGATCGCCCATCGGCTCGGTGGCGAGCTGGAAATAGTGAATGATGGTGAAAGTGTCCTTCAGGCCCGGCCACAGCTCATCGGAATAGGCGTTGGTGCCAAGGATCACGGATTTCGCGGTCACCGTGCCCCGGGTCGTCTCCAGCCGCCAGCCGCCGTCTGCTCCCGAGCCTTCGCGGTTGAGCTTGGTGACCCGAACGCCGGTATGCAGCTTGGCCCCCGCCGCCGTCGCCGCCCGCGCCAGCCCCCGGACATAGCCCATCGGATTGATGGTGCCGGCCCGGTGATCGAGCAACCCGCCATGAAACACCTTGGTGCCGATCTTTTCCGCCGCCTGGTCACGGTCCAGCAGATCAACCGGCGCGCCGAGGCGCTGCCATTCCTCCCAGCGCCGCCTGAGATCCTCGAAGCCTTTTGGCGCATGGGCGGCGTGGATGGTGCCGTGCCGCGTCGCCTCGCAGCGGATCTGGTGTTTCTCGATCAGCGAGAAGACATATTCCGGCGCCTCGCCCAGCGTTTGAACCAGTCGTTTACCGGGTTCCTCGCCGAGCTCCTTGCGGACGTCCTGGGGCGGTAGCCAGACCCCGGCGTTCAGCAATCCGGCGTTCCGGCCCGAGCCGCCATGGCCAATGGTTTCGGCTTCGAGGACATGCGCCTCAATGCCTTTCTCGCCAAGATGCAGCGCCGTCGACAGCCCCGTGAAGCCGCCGCCGACAATGGCCACCTCGGCCTGGATGTCGCCATCCATCGGGTTGTCGACCTTCTTCTCCTCGGCGGAGATATCCCAGAGCGAGATCGCGGATTGTTTGTCGGTCATGGGGTCTCTCAATCGCATGGTGGTCGGCCCGGCGCGACTGTATCAAATCGTGACGGTGATGGTGAGAGCGTTTGCAGCGAAATATAGTGGCGGGACCAACCGCCCGACACGCGTTTATCGGAGACCGCCATGACCGCCATCGCCACCCCCTTGCCCGAGGATATTCAGGCCGTGCGCGATGGCGTGCTGGAGTTTGCCCGCGCCGAGGTCTTGCCGCGTCACGCCGCCAACCGGGCGCTGTTCGAGAACCCCCGCGCGTTGTTCCGCGAGGATGGCCGGCTGTGTGACGAGGCGCTGGCCCTGGTCCGCGAGGTGCGCATGGCCGCGGCAAAGGCCGGGTTCTATTCGATGAGCGTGCCGGAAGAGCTCGGCGGCGCCGGGTTCGGGATGCTGGCCTACTACGTCTGTTGGGAGGCGTTGTTCCGCACTTGCGGGCCGTCGAACTGGTTGATGCTCTATGCGATCAGCCATTGGGCCTTCGGGCCGAGCAAGGTATTGGAACGGGTGACGCCCAAGGCGCGGGACGAAATTCTCGGCCCGATGATGGCGGGCGAGCAATCCATGTGCTTCGGCCTGTCCGAGCCCGGCGCCGGTTCCGACGCGTCCAAGCTGACCACCAAGGCGGTGGCGGACGGCGATGGCTGGCGGATCAGCGGGCGGAAAATCTGGACCACGAACTCTCCGGTCGCGGATTACTGCACCGTCTTCGCCCGCACCGAGTCCGGCGAGGGGAGCGGCATCAGCGCCTTCCTGGTGCCGACCAGCAGCCCCGGCTTTCATGTCGAGCGGATCATCAAGATGTTCGGAAGCATCGGCGGCGACGAGGCGGAACTAAGACTGGAAGACGTGCGGGTTGAGCCTTGGCAGCTTGTCGGCGCGTTGCACCAGGGTTTCGCGACCGCGATTTACGGGGTGTCGATCGGCCGGATCTATAACTCCGCCCGCGCCGTCGGCTATGGCCGCTGGGCCCTGGAGGTGGCGCTGGAGCACGCCAAAACCCGCGAGGCCTTCGGCAAGCCCATCGCGGAATATCAGGGGGTCAGCTTTCCGCTAGCGGAATCAGCGATGGAGTTGCACGCGGCGCATCTGATGGGCCTCAACGCGGCGGGCCTGCTCGACCAGGGCGCGCCGGCGGTCAAGGAACTGTCGATGACCAAGGCCTATTCGGTCGAGATCGGCGTGCGCGCCGTCGACCGCGCCATGCAGGCCCACGGCGCCATGGGCTTCACCAACGAGATGCACCTGGTCGAGGCCTGGCACAGCTTGCGCGCGGTGAATGTAGCCGATGGGACAAACGAGATCCTGCGCCGGACGATCGCGCAGCGGCTGCTGAAGGGGGATGTGGAGGTTTGAGGAGGGGGCAATCGCACACATATATCCGTCATCCCGCCGTAGGGCGAGATGACGCCTATTGTTAGCTGGTCAGAGGCATTGCCGATCCCCCACCTACCCCCGCACCAAATCCGCGCCCTTTTCGGCGATGGCGAGGGTGCCGGCATAGGTGTTGGCGGATGGCAGCATCGGCATGATCGAGGCGTCGATGACCCGCAGGCCTTCCAGGCCATGCACCCGCAGACTGTCATCCACGACGGCCATCTTGTCCGATACCGGGCCCATCTTGGCGGTGCCGCAGAGGTGGTAGCCGGTATTGCCGCGGCGGCGGGCGAAATCCAGCAGCTCGTCATCGCTCTCGGCGGCCGCGCCGGGCAGGGTCTCGCTGTGAAAGTACTGGGCCAACTCAGGGCTATTGAGCAACTTTCGGGCGAGGCGTAGACCGGCGAGCGTGATCCGCCGGTCGGTCTCGGCGGCGAGATAGTTCGGCTGGATGATCGGCGGAGCGGCGGGGTCGCTGGAGGCGGCGCGGACATGGCCGGTGCTCTCGGGCCTGGGCTGGGCGGCGCCGCAGGTCATGCCGGGATAGTCGTCCAGCACATAGGTCTTGCCGTCCTGATAGCTGCCGGGGGTGAACAGGATGCGCAGGTCGCTATCCTCGACATCCGGGTGCGACTTGCCGTGCACGAAGGCGATGGTCGGGCACATGGCCAGCACACTCGGCTTGCCGGCGAGCCATTTCATCACCTCCAGCGGCAGCCGCGGCCAGCGGGCATATTCGTTGATGGTCAGCGCGTCCTTGGCTCGCGCCACCATGCGCACGGAGTAATGATCCCGCAGATTCTCACCGACCCCCTCCAACGCATG
>JADHLJ010000288.1 GCA_016780745.1 Alphaproteobacteria bacterium
ACCATCTGTCGAACGCCCAGGTCGTGGTAAAGTCGGACCATGTCGACGGAACCGTCGAGGGCGCACATCCCCTCGATATCGAAGGTAACGGCCATGTGCCCCGCCGCGCGCGCCTGGTCCAATTCCGCGACCGTCCCGACGAGATCAACTTCCGGCTGAGCCTCCACCCAGCGGCGCGCGAGCGCGATATTCTTCACCGTCGTGCGCCAGTCCCGGACGTCGAAACCAACATTCACGGAAAGATAATCAACCCCCGCGTCGCGCCAAACGGCCAAGGTTTCAAGATCCCGCTCATGGGTCAACTCGAAACCGGCATGCGCATCCCAGACCAGGGCATCCGCGTAGACGGCCGCGGCATCGGTACTGTCGGTCATGGCACTAACCTCCGGTCCGCCTGGCGCCCATGACCCAACCGGGACGCTCCAGCGCTTCCATGTAGTTGGATTGCTCCAGAATTTCCACGCTCCACGCCCCGCGCGCGTCCAAGGCCTTGAAATGCGCGGGATAGTCGTCGTCCTCGAAAGGAATGCCGTTCATGTAGAAAACCAAGACGCCGCCGGGATCGACGGTCCGGATCATTTCCTCCAGATGCGACGGGCCAACATGGCCGTTGCCGAAACACCCCACGCCGATCGCCGCCGCGTATTGCCGCGAACCAAGGTCGAGAGGTCCGGTCATGTCGCCTTCCAAAAGGTCCCGATAAACCGCTTTCGCCTCGGCCTCGGCGAGCATGTTCCGGGAAATGTCCAGCCCATCCACATGTCGATAGCCTCGGGACGCCAACTCGACGCCGACCAACCCGGTTCCACAACCAAGATCGAGGATCGGCGTTTCGCGGTCACCGTGCAGCGCCTCGAATACATCGACCGCGATCCTCGGGGCGACATAGCCATAGTCATCCAGCATCGTGGCCTCATAGCCCGATGCCCAGTGCTCGTAGACCTCGAGCGAACTCTCGCCGGCGCCCATTCCGGTAAGGCGCTTAACATACCCATCAAGTGGCTTGTTCATTGTTTCCTCGGGAGCGGCCACCAGCCGTATGCGCGCGCAAACGGAATTGGCGTCAGTTTTCCGCCAATAGGCGACCTTTGCCGGTCGTCGGCTCGGCAATACCCGCGGCCCGGGTGGCGCTCCAGAACAGCGCCTGGATGCTGGAGGTAACAGGCTTGCCGATCGCCGCCTCGATTACGGAGATCGCGTCCATGGTCGGCATATCGCAGCAGCTCAGCACCACCGCGTCGACGTCGTCGCGACTTCCCAAGGCGGTCGCCCGCTCGACCAGCAGCTCGGCCGGCACCTTGTTCATATTCTTGAACCGCATCTGGCTCTCATCGACGATGATGCTCTCGTCCTCCACCACCTCGATACCGTTCTCGGCGAAGAACACCCGTTCCTTGTCATTCACGTATTGCGGATACGGCGTCACCAGGGCGATCCGCTTGGCGCCGAACACCGCCAACGCCGCGACCAGCGCGCCCGCCGCCGAGACCGTGGGCTTGCCGATCTTCTCGGTAAGCGCGTCCTCGTAGTCCTTGGGGACCCCCTTGGCGGAGCTCGCCGTGCAGCCATAGGCCACCACGTCGGGCACGGCGGAATTCACCTCGTCGATCACCCTGGGCAGATGGCTTTCCATCTCATCAAACGGCTTCTCGTGGCGCTCGGCGAAGAACGGCATCCGCGAGGTATGGACCGTCACGCCTTCGGGCGCCATTCGCCAGAACTCGGTCTCGGCGACCGTGTTCGTCGAGGGAACCATGAGCGCCATGCGGGCCCTTGCCCCATAGACGCGCGCGAGTGTTTCACTCATATTGCCGCTCCAATGCCGACGTTAGAGGCAGGAACTATCCGTCACGCGGGAGTACGAGGCAACCATGAAGACCAGCCAGGACCGGATACTGACCACCCATACCGGGAGCCTTCCGCGCGGTGACGCTCTCTCGGATATCCTCGTGGCCAAGGCCAATGGCGAGGCCTTCGACGCCGCCGCCTTTGATACCGCGCTTGAGGCGGCATTGAACGAGATCATCGGCAAACAGATCGATGCCGGTGTCGATATCGGCAATGACGGCGAGATGCCCAGGACCGACTTCATCTCCTATATCGCCGACCGGATGAGCGGTTTCGGCCGCGGCGAAGGCCCGAAACGCGGCCTGCCCCTCGACGCCAAGAGCTTTCCGATCTGGTTTGAGCATATCCAAAGAAGCGGGCGCAGGCGGATCAGCCCCTATGGCCTACCGCAAGCCATCGGCCCCCTGGCCTATGACGATATCTCCGGTGTCGAGCGGGAATGCGCGGATTTCAAGCGCGTCCTTGGCGCGCGATCGACGGGCTTCTCCGAGGGTTTCATGACCGCCGTGTCGCCGGGTTTCGCGGCAACGGCGATGGTGAACCTGCATTACGACACCTTCGAGGATTACGTCTTCGCGATGGCGCGCGCCTTGAAGAGTGAGTACGAGCACATCGCGAGCCAAGGCTTCATCCTGCAAATTGACTCGCCGGATATGGGGATCGAACGGGCCGGATTCTTCCAGGACAACAGCCTGCCGGAATTCATCGCGGCCATGGAGATGCATGTCGCCGCGCTGAACGAGGCGTTGGAGAACATTCCCCGCGACCAGATCCGCTTCCACGCCTGTTGGGGCAATCGGGATGGCCCGCATTATCACGACGTGCCCTGCCCCGACATGCTGCCGGTCATGTATCAGGTCAAGGCCGGCGCCTTGGTGCTGCCCTTCGCGAACTCTCGCCACAGCCATGAGATCGAGGCGTTCCGTACGCAACCGCTGCCCGACCACATGTCGCTGGTGGTCGGCGCGGTCGAGACCACCAATAACTATGTCGAGCACCCGATGGTGGTTGCCGAGCGGCTGGTTCGCGCGGCCAAGGCGGTCGGCGACAAGACCCGGATCATGGCCGGCACCGATTGCGGCTTCGGCACTTTCGCGGGCGATACCTTCACCGCCGAGGACGTGGTCTGGGCCAAGCTTGAGTCATTGGTGGAAGGCGCCCGCCTCGCCAGCGCGGAGCTCTGGAGCTAACACCATTCGAGCACGGGGGCATCGCGCTCAGATATAGTGAAGCGCCGCCTCGATGTAGGCCGCGACCTCATCGGCGCGGCGGCTGGCCTCGGCGTGAGTCTCCTCGGCCAAGGGCCAGTCGGCATTGCTCGCATGTCCTTCCAGTCGGCGCAGGACATCTGTCAGACGGATCGCGGCGATGCTGGAGGCGGCACCCGCCGCCGCGTGGGCGGCCTTGCGAAGCTCGGGGGCGTCTCGGGCGGCGAGCGCGGCGGCCATCTCACCGGCCAAGGGGGCGTAGGATTCCAGATATGTCTCATGCAGCGCCTGGGTCATCTCCGGGTCCGGACCGCCGATCATCTCCTCGAACAGCACCTGGTCGATCGGCACGAGCGACCGCGCCGCCTCGCCTTTCCCGCGCGCCGGCTCCGAAAGCTCCCCGCCGCGGCTCGCCGTATCACCGAGCCAGCGTGCCAATGTATCGCCAAGCTCCTTCAGGCGGACCGGTTTGGCGAGATAGTCATCCATGCCGGCGTTCAGGCACCGCTCCGCCTCGCCGACCAGGGCGTTGGCCGTGAGCGCGACGATCGGTGTGCGCCGGCCGCTCTCCTGCTCTCGCTCGCGCACCGCGGCCGTCAGGTCAAAGCCGTCCAGGTTCGGCATATGGCAGTCGGTCAGCAAGAGCCCATAAGCCTTCTCGTCGAACATCCGCAGCGCTTCGGCGCCGTCCTCCGCGACCTCCGCCGCATAGCCCAGCAGGGCCAATTGACGTTGCACCACCAGGCGGTTGGTCTCGTTGTCCTCGGCCACCAGGATCAGAGAGCCGCGAGTCAGGGCCTCCTCGATGCTTGGCGGCTCGACCGGCTTCGAGGACAGAACCTCGGGGCCCTCAATGACCGGGATGTCCGGGCTGGCACGGCCCAGCACCACGCCGACGGCTCTCAACAAGGCATCACGGCGGACCGGGCGTGGCACGGCCTGGGTGAAGGTTTGGGTTGGATCGACACTGTCCGGCAAAGCGTCGGAGGCATGCAGCCAGATCGCCCGGGCGTTGGGATGTTCCTGGCGCACCCGAAAGTGACGCGCGATATCGGTCAACTCATCGGCATCGAAACGGCCATCGACGATCAGCACATCGTGGTGCCGCCCGGCCCGCGCGGCCGCCGCGATTTCCCGGGTCGCCGCGCCCGGTGACGTCGCCAAGATCACCTCGACCGAGCGCTCCTCCAGAACCGCCTGGATCATCCCCGCCATCGGCGCGCTCGCTTCGATCACCAGCGCCGATATTCCAGAGAGCGGAATGTCGTCGATCGGGTTGGACAGTTGGGCCTCGGCGATATCAAGGGCGACGGTAAACCAGAAGGTCGAACCCTCGCCGACAACGCTTTCGGCCCCGATCTCGCCGCCCATGATGGCGACCAGGCACTCGCAAATCGACAGGCCAAGACCGGTGCCGCCAAACCGCCGGGTGGTGGAGGCCTCGGCCTGCTGGAAGGCTTGGAACAATGCCGGCAGGCGATCCTCGGAAATCCCGATCCCGGTATCCGTCACGGCAAAGCGAAGCTCGACACGGCTCCGCGATCCGGGGTGATTCTGAGCCGAGGCCTCCACGGTAACCGTGATAGAGCCCTGTTCGGTGAACTTGACCGCGTTGCCCAGCAGATTAAGCAGGATCTGACGAAGTCTGACGGGGTCGGTCTTGACCATGGGCGGCACATCGGGCGCCACCAACAGCGCCAGATCCACCTCCTTTTCGATCGCCGCCGCGCCGACGATATCCATTGCCCCCTCGGCGATCTGCCGCACCGAGACAGGTACCGCCTCAAGCGCAAGCTCACCGGCTTCGATCTTCGAGAAGTCAAGGATATCGTCGATGATCGTCAGGAGAGATATCGCCCAGTCCCGCACCGTGCGCGTGACCTGGCGCTGATCCTCGTCCAGAGTGGATTGCTCAAGCACCTCGATCATGCCGACGACGCCGTTCATCGGTGTGCGGATCTCGTGGCTCATCGCGGCGAGGAACGCGCTCTTGGCCTTGGTAGCCTCCTCGGCCACGTCCCGTGCCTCGCGCAGCCCTTCCTCGGCGATCTTGCGCTGGGTGATGTCCAGGATCGTGCGCAGCGAGCCGCCGCCATCGACGGGGATGTTATTGACCAGGATCCACGAACCATCGGGCCGGGGCCGCTCAAGCGAGAACGGCGTTTGCAGTCCGCTGGTTTGCCCGTGGATCACCTGGTCCAACGACCTGCGCAAAACCGGATCAATGGCGTCAAACTCACCCCGCTCGTTCTGATAAGCGAAAATCTCTTGCGAGTCCGCGCCACGGGCCAGCATGTCTTCCGGCACGCCGAACAGGTGGGCGGCCTTGGCGTTGTGCAAAATCGTCTTGGCGTTTCCATCAAGCAGGATAATTCCCTGCTCCATGGTCTCCAGCGTCAGTTCCAACTGCCGGGTCTTCTCGGCGAAGGCCTGCTCCGCCGTTCGGCGCGCGGTCACATCAAGGAAGGTTCGAACGGAGCCACCACCTTCGACGGGAATATCGCTGACATCGACCCAACGTCCATCGGGCTTTTGCCGCTCGTAGGAGAATGGCCTGATCACGCCCGTGCGCCGCTCCGCCATTATTCGCTCAACCAACTCCCGAGTTTCCGGGTCGATTTTGGCGTATTCTCCGTGTTCGACCTGATAAGCCGCGCTGTCCGTGACGGTAATGCCCTGGGCCAGCAACTCGACCGGCACTCCCAGCATGTCCGCCGCCTTGGCGTTGTGGAACACCGTGCGATCATCGCCGTCGATCAGGATGATCCCTTGTTCCATGGAATCGAGGGTCAGTTGAAGCTGCCGGGTTTTCTCGGCGATATCCCGCTCGGCCTGTTTGCGATCGGTTACATCGGTGAACACGCGGACCCAACCGCCCTCGGGCAGGGGGTTGTTGCGGATTTCGATGATCCGGCCATCGGCGATGTCGCGTTCATAAACAAAGGGTTCGCGATCCGTCTCCAGCTTGCGCATGAGGCCTATCAGACGGTTGCGTTCCTGGCGGGAGACATGGCGATAGTCGCCCCGGTCCACTTGCATGCCAATCAGATCACGGTGCAAGGGCTTGGCGGCAAGAAATTCCGCCGGAACGTTGATCAGCTCGCAAACCCGGTTGTTGTAAAGTTGGCAACGTCCCTCGGCATCAACCATCAGGAGTCCCTGATCCATGGCGTCCAGGACCGTCTGATTAATTTCCTGCTGTCGCAGCAATTCCGCTTCGACGCGCTTGATGTCGGAGATGTCGGTGCTGGTGACGATAAAGCCGCCGGATGGAACCGGAATGCTGAGCAGGTCGATACTGCGGCCACTCGGCCTGGTGAAGGACCGTCGCCACTCATCGGTCATTCGTGTCGGATCGCGGACAACGGTCAAGCGTTCGCGCCAGTCCTCGCCATAATCGCCGCGCATGGTGGCGCCGACCACGTCATCAAAAGTCGAGTCCGGCTGAAACACATCGGCCGGCAGGTCGAAATGATCACGATAGCGGGAATTATAGGACACGAGATTCCAATCCGCGTCATACATGGTCAGGCCCTGGCCCATGCTCTCAAGCGTGGTTTGCAGT
>JADHLJ010000289.1 GCA_016780745.1 Alphaproteobacteria bacterium
CGATGGATCATGCCAAGGCGAGCTGGATCTTCGAGACACGGGGCGACGATATCGACCTTGATACCGCCGCCGCCGCGGCTCGCGAGTGGCAATCACGACAATCCGAGGCAGGGACATGAAAACCACGCCGATCACACCGCCTCGTGCCTTCAAGGTCGGACATCCCGGACGCGAGATAGAGTTACGTCATGTCCTCGATCTGGAATTGGGGCATGACGAGCAGGTGACCCTCAAAACCGAATCTGGCGGCGAGTTCGACATCTGTCGAAAATCGTGGGGCTATTACGCTACTCCGTCGTTGAATGGCCGGCTTGTATCCTTCGGCTATCGAACATGTCTGGTGAATAGTGGGCCGAGGCGCTACGTCCAGGTCGTGGAGAAGGACCGGATGGAGGAATTCCTCGCCTATGTTGCCGAACAAGGCATGGAGATCGTTGCCTGGCTCGATGGCGATGAAATCGAGTGGGTAAAAAGCAAATAAAAATCAATCCGCGGGAGCGTGGCATGGCACAACAAATGACGGCCCGGGATCAGGCGATGCAGGATCTCTGGGATGAATCCTTCCGGGACCAGATCGCCAACGGGGCCTATAACACGGCGCCGGTCGAGGCCTTGGTTCGGTTTGTCTCGCACTACCTCCGGGACCGCCATCCCGACGCCGCGAGCCACAGAAATCTGAGATTCCTTGAGGTTGGAAGCGGGGCCGGCCCGAACCTGGTCTGGCTCGCCGAGAAAGGCATTGAGGCCAACGGCGTCGACATCTCGCCCAGCGCCGTCGATCTCTGCCACAAGGTTTTCCAGGCCCGGGGGATTTCCGATCGGATGGGACGGGTCGAACACGGCTCGGCCACGGCTTTGCCCTTCGAGGATAACTCCTTGGACGGGGTGCTCGAGTCCTGTGTGTTCCAACATCTCAACAAGCAAGATCGCGAGACGGCGCATGCCGAGGTGGTCCGAGTCCTGAAGCCGGGCGGCGTGTTCGTCGGTCATATGATCAGCAACCAGCACACCACCTACCTGGCTAAGAAGCATCAGGAAAACCCCGAGGATCCCGGCACCCTGGATCTCGAGACCGACGCCTCGCCTGGTAAGGTTCACCTTGAGTCCATCGGTCTGGCGCATTTCTTCGCCAAGGAGGAATACGCCGACCTGCTCAAGGGTTGCTCGGTCATTGATCCTTGTGAGACGACCTACGAGCTGCCGCGCGAGGAAGCCCAGCGGCGCGGCTATGAGCACTATCGCCAAGCCATGTGGATCGTCTACGCGGTAAAATAGGCCGCCGGCGGGTTCAGTCACCGCCGGCTTTGTCGCCCGCCGAGGCTTCCACGCCGCCGACCGCGTCCGCCAAACGATTTCGGGCGCTGCCCGGGCGTAGCGGCTTTTGCTGCGAGGCATCTGGTGCCCAACCGGTCATGGTCAGGATCTGGAAGGTCGCCGGGATGCGCCCGTCGGCATCGGCGAAACGCTCGTGATAGATCTCCGCCGCGCGCATCAGCACGCCCCGCCGGGTTGGTAGTTTGTGACGCTCCAGCACCACGTTGCTCTCGCCCATGCCTCTCAGATCCGCCATCAACGCGAAGAGGTTGTCATAGGTGACGGTCAGCGCGTCGCTATCGACCACGGGTAGCGCGAAGCCCGCGCGCTGCAGCAGACCTCCGAGGTCGGGAATATCCGCGAAGGGTGATACCCGGGGGCTGATCCCGCCGGTAACCTCCAATTCGGCCGCGCTCAATACCTCGCGTAGTTCGACCAAGGTATCGCCACCTAGAACCGACGCCAGGAATAAGCCGTCGGGGGCAAGCGCGCGCCGTATCTGGACCAAGGCACCCGGCAGATCGTTCACCCAATGCAGCGAGAGACAGCTCAATACCGCGTCGAGGCTGGCCTCCGCGACGGGTAGGGCTTCCTCGTCGCAGGCCAGCGCCGGGCCGTGGGTCGCGGCCCGAGCCGCCATCGCCGGCGACAGGTCTGCGTGGGCCAGCCAGGTTTTTTCCAATCCGGCGGGCCAAACCTTCGCGAGAACGCCGGTATGCGCGCCGAGATCGAGGACCACGTTGAACTCCCGCCTCAGATCCAACAACCGGTCCGCCAGATGGTCGGCCGCCTCGACCATCAGAAAATCGAATTCATCGAAACGCGCGGCGGCCCGGTCGCGGCGGCGGCGGGACAATCCTCGGTCGAAAATGATGGGGTTCTGGCTCATCGCCGGACCATGCCACGAGCACGCGGGCGGAAAACAGCCCTAATCCGTCCATAACCCCCGTGAAGATGGTGACGCGCGGGATGGCGGGGACGGTTGAATGGTCGACACGCGACGTGGATCGCTTTTTGGTCTCTCCGGATTGTTCCCGGGACAGTTACGTGGCCCCACCCGCTGGGCGCGCTGGCTGCTCGACGCTGTACTGCCACCGCGTTGTCCGGGATGTGGGATCATCGTCGAGATGCCCGCGGCGGTCTGTGGCGCCTGCTGGTCCGCGATCGCGTTCATCGCCGAGCCGTTTTGCGAGCGCTGCGGTAGGCCCTTCGAGTTCATTGTCGCGGAACGAAGTGTCTGTGGGCGATGCCTAGCCGATCCGCCGATTTTCGAGCGAGCCCGGGCGGTGGCGCTCTACGATGACGCCAGTCGCGGATTGATCCTGAAATTCAAGCATGGCGACGGGCTCCATCTGGCGCCGCTCTTCGGTGCCTGGCTGTCTCGCGCCGGGTCGGGGTTGCTGGCCGAGGCCGACGTGGTGGTTCCAGTGCCCTTGCATCGGGTTCGTCTGTTCTCGCGGCGCTATAATCAAGCGGCGATCCTGGCTCTGGATATTGGTCGGCGCGTCAATCTCCCGGTGGATGTCATGGGCCTAATTCGCGCGCGCCGGACCCCGTCGCAAGGCACCCGGACCAGGGCCGGGCGGGAGCGCAATGTTCGAGGCGCTTTCACGGTGGCGCCGGAATGCGCCGCGCGGCTAAGCGGAAAGCGGGTGCTTTTGATCGACGATGTTCTGACCTCCGGCGCCACCGCCAATGCTTGCGCCCGGGTCCTGCTTCGTTCCGGAGCGGCCCATGTCGACGTGCTTACGATCGCACGGGTTCCCTAACCGGTTTCGAATATCACTTGAGCACCGAGCAGGATCGTGTTTGATCTCGGGTTCGAGAACCGAGACCCTTGGCGCGCGACGCTGGGAGCGGTTAACGTCTTATCGAATTTTGCCGGGCGCGAGGACGCGACGGTGACACCAGCACATTCCGTCGAGGGAGACAGTCATGGCGCGTATCGGATTCATTGGCTTGGGAAACATGGGCGGGCCGATGGCGCGCAACCTGATCACGGCGGGTCATACCCTCAAGGTCTTCGATCTGTCCGAGGAAGCGATGAACTTTGTCGTTCAGTCCGGCGCCACCCAGGCGGACTCGGTCAAGGACGCGGCGTCGGGCGTTGATTTCGTGGTCAGCATGCTACCGGTTGGCGCTAATGTGCGCGAAGTTTTCATGAATGATGGTGTGATCGCGGCGGCTGACCCGGGAACGGTGTTTATCGATTCATCGACCATCGACGTGGACTCCGCCCAAGCCGCCGCGGCGGCCGCCAAGGAAGCCGGTTTCGAGATGATTGACGCGCCCGTCTCCGGTGGGACGACCGGCGCGGACGAGGCGACATTGACCTTCATGTGCGGCGGTGAGATTTCGACCTTCGAAAAGGCCAAGCCGATCCTCCAGGGCATGGGCAAGAATATCGTGCATTGCGGCGCTTCCGGTCAGGGACAAGCTACCAAGATCTGCAACAACATGCTTGCCGGCATCAATGCGCTCGCCTGCTCCGAAGCGATGGTTCTGGGCGAGCGGCTCGGGGTGTCGGCGGATGTTCTTTATAATGTGATCTCTACCTCCAGCGGGCGGTCATTCTATTTCGAGACATCCAATCCGATGCCGGGCGTCGTGCCGACCGCGCCGTCCAGCAACAATTTCAAGCCCGGTTTCATGGCGAAGCTGATGCTTAAGGATCTGCGACTTTCCCAGGCCGCCGCTCAGGCCGCCGGGTCATCGACCCCTCTGGGCGCCGCCGCGACCGCCGCGTTCCAGATTTTGATCGAGAACGGCCATGGTGATCTCGATTCATCCAGTGTCATCAAAGTCATCGACCCAAAGGTCAAATAGCCCGCCGCGCGCCGAACAAACCCACCAATCGAAGCGGAAACCAAGGAAGGGAGCATCCCATGTCGTCCCTGTCGCATCTCAAGGTACTGGATCTCACCAACCACCTTTCGGGCCCGTATTGCGCCATGATCCTCGCCGATCACGGCGCCGACGTGATCAAGGTCGAGAACCCGGCGGGCGGAGATTCGCTACGCAAGACTCCGCCTTTCCAGGAGGGTGAGAGCGCGCCGTTCATGCTTTGGAACCGCAACAAGCGCTCGGTGGCCTTCAACCTGAAGGACCCGACCGATCTCGGCCATTTGAAGAAGATGATCGAGATCGCCGATATCCTGATCGAAAACTTCAAGCCGGGCGTCGCGGAACGGCTGGGCATCGGTTACGAGGCGGCCTCGAAGATCAATCCGCGGCTGATCTATTGCTCGATCTCGGGCTTTGGCCAGACCGGGCCCTATGCGCCACGCGGAGGATTTGATCTGATTGCCTGCGGGATGTCCGGCTTGATGGCGGTCAACGGGCCGCCGGACGGACCGCCCTACCGTATTCCGGTGCCGGTCACCGATGTCTGCGGCGGCATGAACGGCGCCATTGGGATCCTCACCGCGTTGGCCGCGCGCGAGCAGACCGGCAAGGGTCAGCATGTGGACACCTCGCTGTTCGAGTCCGGGATCGCGCTTGGCGTTTACGAGGCCGCGAATGTCTTCGCCAATGGCGAGGTGCCGGAGCGGCTGGGCCAGGCGCATCGCGGCAGCGCGCCTTATCAGCTGTTTCCCACCGCCGACGGCTATATGACCATTGGCGGGGCGCAAGACAATTTCTGGCGCGGGGCCTGCGAGATTCTCGGATGCGCGCATCTCGTCGAGGACCCGCGGTTTCAGACCAAGGCCGACCGGGTCGCCAATAACAAACAACTGGTCCCGGAACTGGAGGTCTATTTCAAGAAACAGACCACCGCCGATCTCTGCGCCGCTTTCGAGGCGGCGGGGATTCCGGCCGGTCCGGTGATGGACCATGTCGAGGTCTATAACGACCCACAGACCATTGCCCGCGAAATGGCGGTCGAGGTCACGCATCCCAAGGTGGGGGCGATGAAGACCATCGGCGTGCCGGTGAAGCTGTCCGAGACCCCGGGCTCGATCCGCCGGCCGGCGCCTCTGTTGGGTGAGCACACAGCCGAAGTGATCGCCGAATGGACCGGCCTTGCGGTGGAAGCGGCGGACGACTGATACCATATGACGAACGCGGCGGCGCGCCAGATCTTGCCCGCCAATGAATTCGCTGGATCCGATGGCCTTTCGCCAGTGGATCGCAACGCTCGAAATGGAGCCAGACATGCTGAAGTTTTATTACAACACCGCGCCGAACCCGATGAAGGTGGCGCTGTTCCTTGAGGAAGCCGGCCTGGAGTATGAGCCGATCCCGGTTGATTCGCGCCAAGGTGATCAGTTCAAGCCCGACTATCTGGCGATCAACCCGAACGCCAAGTCGCCATCCATCGTCGATGATGGCGCCGTGGTTTTCGATAGCAACGCGATCCTGCTTTATCTCGGTGAGAAGACCGGCAAGTTCATGCCCGCCGATACGCTGGCGGCGCGCGGCGACTTGCTCTCCTGGTTGATGTTCGTCGCGACCGGTATTGGCCCCTATTCCGGTCAATCCGTGCACTTTCGCCATTTCGCGCCCGCTGGTAACGAGTATGGCGTCAACCGCTATCTTTTCGAGGCCGAACGCCATTACGGCATTCTGAACGACCGGCTGTCCGATCGCGCCTATATGTTGGGCGACGATTATACGATCGTCGACATGTGCGTGTGGGGTTGGGCCCGCATGGTGCCGCTGGTGATCGGCGAGAACGCCCTGGACGGCTTGCCGCATCTGAAGCGTCTGGTCGACGAGATCAGCGCCCGGCCCGCCGCCGAGCGCGCGCTGGGGATCAAGGATAAGCATGGCCATGTCTTCAAGACCGAGATGGACGACCAGGCCAAGAAGTTCATGTTCCCGCAGAACGAACGGCTTGCCGGTTAATTTTTCCTGGCACGTTCACGCGTTCGAGGGATGGGGTGGCCGGGCTGGACAAGGCGGCGCGGGCATCTTATCCGTCGGGATCCGAGATTTGGAGGACTGAAATGGCGACTGTCGAGATCTACACGACCATGTGGTGCCCGTTCTGTCACCGCGCCAAACACCTGTTGTCCGGCAAGGGCGTCACCTTCACCGAAATCGATGTCGGCATGAGCGTCACCAAGAAGCGTGAGATGATGGAACGCGCGGAGGGCCGGCATACGGTTCCGCAGATCTTCATCGACGATGTCGGCATCGGCGGCTCCGACGAATTGGCTGCCCTGGAGGCCAGTGGTAAGCTGGACCCGATGCTGGCCTAGGGCTCGAGCCAATCCTCGAGCCCACCCGAGCAAATCAGGGACGATCCGATGACCGAGCTGACCATCGCCTGCGTGCAGACCAATTCCAAGGCC
>JADHLJ010000290.1 GCA_016780745.1 Alphaproteobacteria bacterium
AACGCTTCTGGTTGGCGCCGGTGACGGAACGCGCGCCGAATGGCGAAAGTTTTCTTGAGCTTCTCGCAAGGGCCGAAGCCGCGATCACCGAGTTGACCGAACGCTATTGCGGACGTGATATCGTTTGCGTCGCTCATGGCGGCACGATCCGCGCGGCGATCGCCATCGCACTCGGCGTCCCGCCCGAGCACGCCATCCGCTTCGCCACCGATAATCTGTCGACCACGCTGATCGATTGGTTGCACCCGGAGCCAGGCTTCAAAGGCGGCTGGCGGGTCCGGGGTACCAATATTCCGGCGCGATAACGACGCGGCTTCGAGCGATCCGGATATTTGGCGAGATGGTCGCGTTATTTTTATCGCCTTGGGGGCTGACAAATTGGCGTGCGCGCCCTCATATGACGCAGCGTGGATAGCGTGGTTCCGTCATGACAAACCGAACATTCATTATTCTGATTTCCGTCCTCGGCGCGATCTTCATCGCGGCGCTGGGAACCGGCGCCTGGATCGTCACCCAATCCCAGCAAGGCGCCAGCGAGGGTAGTTCCCTGGTGGGCGGCCCCTTCTCCCTCACCGAGCATACCGGCCGGAGCGTTACCGAGGCCGATTTCGACGGCGCTCATAAGATCGTCTATTTCGGATACACCTATTGCCCGGACATCTGTCCAACCGGGCTTACGGTGATTACCGAGGCGCTTGACCGGTTGGGAGAAGACGCCAAGCGGGTCAAGCCGCTTTTCATCACCGTCGACCCGGCCCGCGACACGGTCGAGGTCATGGCCGATTATCACCAGCATTTTCATGAGAACTTCAGCAATCTGACCGGAACACCCCAGCAGATCGCCGATGTCGCCCGCGCCTATCGGGTCTTCTACCAGAAGGCCGAGGACACCGGCGACGACACCTATCTCATGGACCACTCGGCGGTCACCTATCTGATGGCGCCCGGCGGCGGGTTCCTGGCGCATTTCGGCCCGGAAGCCACGCCGGAACAACTCGCCCAGGCGATTCGCGATGTGCTTTGACAAGAGAACCTCACGCCACCATCGGGAAGACCCGTGATGACCGAAAAATCCGTCCAACGAGGCCGGGTCATGCGCATGCCGACCATGCACGGCCAACAAGCCGATACCGGCCCAATCCATTTCGTCACCGACGTGGGAGAGGAGTTTCTCCTGATTGCGAAACCCTCGGACACGCCGGGTAATGTGGAGGATCTTTCAGCGGAAACCGCGGCAAGTTTCGAGCCTTACCTCGACAAGGATATCGAAATCAGCGGCGACTTCTGGGGCAGCGTGGTTTGGCGCGCGACGGTGGTAACCGGTTGAGCTGATTCATTACACGGGCACCGACATTCGCTCTCCGGCCCGAACCGCCACCGGCAAGGTGTTACCCGTCGGCGCGAGGGGGCACACCCAAGCGTCCGAGTGACGGCAGGACGGGTGATAGGCGAGGTTGAAATCGAGCACGAGCTTGCCCGCCTCCATCCCGAGGTCCGCCCCCTTGATGGTATCGAGGAGATAACGCCCGCCGCCGTAGGTTTCGGCGCCGCAGGTCGCGTCTTTGAATGGCAGGAACAGACCGCCGCCATATCCCTTGATCTGATAGATCGTCAGCTCGCCACCAAAAGCCTCTTGCAAACCCCTGGTACGAAGTCCCGGGAAAAGCCGAAGCGCCCCATCCGCCGCGATATCCCAGGTTTCCTCGACCGCGTCTTCAATGGTCTCCACGTCGACCAAGAACCGGACCGCCGGATCGTGATCGAACAATGGCACGCCCGCATAAGTCGAACGATCATTTGGGGCAATCGGCGATTGGGGGTGCGACCCGAACATCGCGTCACGGGTGTCGCGCCACTGCTCCCAACCAAGCCGGGGCTCGGCGGCACGTCGAACCCGACCATAGAGATCGGAAACCCGCCGTCGCCAATCGGCGAGGTCTAGAATGTCATTGTTCTTCATCTCGGGGTTCTTCATCTCGGGGTTCTTCATCTCGGGCGCTTCCTCGTTATCCATATGCGCCATGGTCTTGACAGAGCCCATTGATACCCGCAATGAGCCCACCAGAAATGACTTGTGCTTTCGTCGGCGTGCTGCTCTTTCCAAAAGCATCCAGGCGGGCGCCGATGTCGGGCGCGATAGAGGAAGCCATGAAACTCAATATCGGATGCGGTTTCAACAAGCTCGACGGCTATGTGAATGTCGACCAGTTTCCGGAATGCGAGCCCGACGTGCTGTGGAACCTGGAAGAGACCCCGTGGCCTTTCGAAGAGAGCGCGGTGGATGAGCTTGTCGCGCATCACGTGCTTGAGCATCTTGGTCAGGACACCAAGGTTTTCTTCGCGATCATGAAGGAGCTGTATCGGCTGATGAGCCACGGCGGCCACATGAAGATCACGGTCCCTCATCCTTATCATCCGACCTTCATCTCCGACCCCACCCACGTGCGGCCCTTTACGCGAAACACCTTTGAGATGATGAACCGGCACAAGAACCTGGATTGGGCCAAGCGCAACGTGAACGTCACCATGCTGGCGCTGATGCTGGACATCAATTTCGTGATGGTGAAAGCCATCCAACGTTTTGACGATGCATGGCGAAAAAAGATGGAGACTGGCGAACTGACCTTGGAGCAGGTGCGCGACGCGGCGGGTACCCAACTCGGCGTGGTCAAGGAACTGGAAATCACCCTATGCGCCGACAAGAGCCATCTCGGCATCGGCGAACCGATCGCGGAAGTTCCCTAAAGCCCCTCAAGAACGGAAGTCTATCCGGTTCAAGACCGGCCCAGCGCGACCCGCCCGATCCGCTCGCGCGCGATCACCATCTTCTGGATCTGCGCCGTGCCGTCACCGATCTGCAACCCAAGAACGTCGCGCAATCGTTGCTGATGCGCCATGTCCTTGCTGTATCCGGAATGGCCGTGGGCCAGGAGACATTGGTGAATAACGTCGAAGGCGAGCTTGGGCGCCCACCACTTGACCATCGCGGCTTCGGAAGTGTGCGGCCGGCCCTGGTCGCGGAGCCATAGGGTCTTGTAGCAAAGCAGCCGCGCCGCCTCGATCATGGTTTCCGCCTCGGCCAGGGGAAAGGTGACGCCCTGATAGGCCGCGATCGGCTTTCCGAAAGCCTCGCGCTCCTGGATAAAGTCCCAGCTTTCATCCAACGACGCGCGGGCGGCACCCAGCACCATCAAGCCGATCAAGGCCCGGGAATAATCAAATCCACCCATTACCTGGCGAAACCCGGCGCCCTCGACCCCGATCAGCGCGGAGGCATCTACCTTCACGTCGTCAAAGAACATCGATCCGCGACCGACGCTGCGCGAGCCGAGGTCATCGAAGGAGGTGGTCGAGAGCCCCGGCGCGTCGCACGAAACCAGAAACGCGGATATGCCATGGGCCCGCTCCGCCTCGGTGCCGGTGCGCGCAAAGACCAGCGCGGCGTCGGCTTGATCGGCCATGGAGATCGAGGTCTTCTCGCCGCTGATGACATAACCGTCATTGCTCCGACGCGCCTTGAGCTTAAGGTTCGCCGCGTCCGATCCACCACCGGGTTCGGTAAGCGCCAGCGCCAGGAGTGTCTCTCCGGCGCAAGCCTCGGCTACCACCCGACGGGCGACGTCCGGTTCCGCGTTCTGAACCAGAATCGCGCCGACCAGCCCGGTGAGCAAGGGGACATAGCCAACATTGAGATCGGCATGACTGATCGCCTCGATGATCAGCCCCGCCGTAACGCCATCGACGCCGGTACCACCGAATTCCTCGGGAATCTCGGCGGCGATCAGGCCTAGACCACCCATCTCGCGTAGCAGATCTCGATCAAGCGGCCCACCCGCGTCCCGCGCCATGAACCCCGGCGCCAGACGCTCGGCGGCGAAACGCTGGGCAACATCCTGGATCGCGCGTTGATCCTCGGTGAAATCGAATTCCATGGCTCTGGTTCCCAAAGACTAGGTTTTTGCCAGTTCTCGCAGCGCGTACAGCGCCTCCAGCGCCTGAAGCGGCGTCAGGGCGTCGGGATTGATCTCGGCCAGCCGCTCCTCGACCTCGCTTGGCCCCGACACCGCGCGGGGCGCCGGTTGGGCCAGCATCGCCTGAAACAGCGGCAGATCCTCGGCCAAGCGTCCCGCCGCGCCGGCCTTATCGCCGTTCTCGAGCTGCTCCAGCACCGCCTCGGCACGGTTAATCACCACCGATGGCAGGCCCGCGAGCTTGGCGACGTGAATGCCGTAGGATCGATCGGCCGCGCCCTTGCCGACCTCGTGCAGGAACACGATCTCGTCCTTCCATTCCTTGATCCGCATGGTGTGACAGGACAAAGAGGACAGCTTATCAGCCAGGACCGTCAGTTCATGATAGTGGGTCGCGAACAAGGTGCGGCACTTGTTCACCTCATGCAGGTGCTCGATCGACGCCCAGGCGATGGACAACCCGTCAAAAGTCGCGGTGCCGCGACCGATCTCGTCCAGGATCACCAGCGACCGATCCGTCGCCTGGTTCAGGATCGCGGCGGTCTCCACCATCTCGACCATGAAGGTCGACCGACCCCGCGCCAGATCATCCGCCGCGCCAACCCGGCTGAACAGACGGTCGACAACGCCGATCCGTGCCTCGGTCGCGGGCACGTAAGAACCCATCTGGGCCAGGAGCGTGATCAACGCGTTCTGACGCAGAAACGTGCTTTTACCCGCCATGTTCGGGCCGGTAATCAACCAGAGCCGTTGTTCTCCCGCCAGATCACAATCATTCGCGACGAAGCCCGCCCCGTCACTCGCCAGCGCCTCGACCACGGGATGCCGTCCGCCGGAGATCGCGAAATCCTGGCTGTCATCGACGATCGGTCGGACATAACGACGATCAACCGCGAGCTCCGCCAGGCCACTGGCGACATCGAGGCGCGCCAAAGCGGCGGCGGCTAGACCGATCGCATCCGCCGCTTCCAGGGCCTGCTGGACCAGGCCGGCGAAGATTTCCATCTCCAGCGCCAGCGCCTTATCCGCCGCCGAGGCCAGATCACGTTCCAACTCACCGAGCTCCACGGTGGTAAAGCGCACCGCGTTGGCCATGGTCTGTCGGTGAATGAAAGTCTCGTGCCCCATCACTTTGTCGGCATGGATAGCGGTCACCTCGACGAAATATCCCAGCACGTTGTTGTGCTTGATCTTCATCGAGTTAATGCCGGATTCCTCGGCGTATTGCCGCTGAAGCCCGGCGATGAGACGCCGGCTCTCGTCCCGAAGACCACGCAAGCGATCCAGTTCGGGCGCGTGGTTCGCCGCTATATACCCGCCATCCCGCGCGAGCAGCGGTGGCTCCTCGGCCAGGGCGCGCCGGAGGAGATCGACCAGCGGTTCGTGATACCCCAAATCCTCCCAGATCTCGCGAATGCCGTCAGGCGGATCGGCGATCGAACCCTCGGCGCGCAGCAACCGGTCCCGCAGGTTCCCGGTTACGCCAAGACCGTCTCGGATCGCCGCCAAATCTCGCGGCCCGCCTCGATCCAGGGCTAGGCGGGATAGCGCCCGCTCCAGATCCGGGGTTTGGCGCAAGGTGTCGCGGATATCCGCGCGCAGTCGCTCGCCATCAACGAAATGGGTGACCTTGTCGAGACGATAGGTGATCGCATTCGGATCGGTGGGCGGGGCCGCGATCCGGCTGGCAAGAAGTCGGGCGCCGGCACCGGTAACCGTTCGATCGATAACATCCAGCAAACTGCCTCGGCGCTCGCCGGACAGCGTTCGGACCAGTTCAAGATTGGCGCGCGTCGCGGCGTCGATCTCGACGGCGCCGCCCGCCGACCATCGCCTGGGCGCCGAGAGCCTGGGCAAGCGGCCCTGCTGGGTCAGTTCCAGATAGTCCACCAACGCGCCCGCCGCCGCGAGTTCGGCGCGGGAAAAACTCCCGAAACCGTCAAGCGTCCCAACCCCGAACAAGTCTTCCAGGCGTTTGGTTCCGTTGGCGCTGTCAAAGCGGCTGGAAGGCATCGGCGCCAGGACCGCGCGCCAATCCTCCAAATGGGTCGCGACAGTGGCGACCGGCCCGTCCTGGTTCAGCAATCGGTCGGGCACCAGCAGCTCGCTGGGGCCGATCCGCGCCAAGGTCGCGGCGAGACCGGCGGCGTCGGTTGGTTGAACCTGTAGTGCACCGGTGGACACATCCACCCAGGCAAGACCCAAGGTCCCCTGGGCTTCGGCCAACCCCGCGAGGTAGTTGTGGCTGCGTGCCTCAAGCAAGGTGTCCTCGGTGACCGTGCCGGGGGTTACAACGCGAGAGACCGCCCGTTTGACCACGGATTTCGAGCCTCGCTTGCGCGCTTCCGCCGGATCCTCGACCTGATCGCAGATGGCGACGCGAAAGCCCTTGCGGATAAGCCGGGCGAGATAGGCGTCCGCGGCGTGGAACGGCACGCCGCACATGGGGATGTCGTCGCCGTTATGGCGGCCCCGCTTGGTCAGGGTGATATCCAGCGCGCCAGCGGCGGCCACGGCGTCATCGAAGAACAGTTCGTAGAAGTCGCCCATGCGAAAAAACAGCAACGCGTCTGGGTGTGCCTGCTTGATCTC
>JADHLJ010000005.1 GCA_016780745.1 Alphaproteobacteria bacterium
AACAAGCGCCGGGTCGCGTGCGATGGCGGCAACGGGCCGCTGGGACATCCTCGGGTTTTTCTGACCATCGGCGCCGAGGATGAGGTGATGTGTCCTTATTGCTCGCGGCTGTACCAATTTCGCCAATCCACGATCGGTGACGCCGCGGATTGAGGGCGGAGGCCGCGTCCGTAACCCTCTCCTTTGCTCGCTTTGGGTCACCGCGAGACCCTGGTCAAACGATAGCCCCGGAAAGGAGCCGACATGCTCCGTGACAAGCGCATTCTGCTGATCGTCGCCGGTGGCATCGCCGCGTTCAAAAGCCTGCAATTGGTGCGTCTGTTGCGTGGGCGCGGAGCCCGGGTGCGCGCGGTACTGACCAAGTCGGGCGCCGAGTTCGTGACACCGCTAAGCCTGCAGGCTCTCACCGAGGACAAGGTCTATGGGGATCTGTTCTCGCTGACCGATGAGTCGGAGATGGGGCATATCCAGCTCTCTCGCGACGCCGACTTGCTGGTGGTGGTGCCGGCGACCGCGAACCTGCTGGCCAAGATGCGGGCCGGGATCGCCGATGATCTCGCCTCGACGGTTCTGCTCGCCACGGACAAGCCGGTGATGGTGGCGCCGGCGATGAATGTCCGGATGTGGCTGCACCCGGCGACCGTCGAGAATGTCGCCGTGTTGCGGGAGCGGGGCGTCATGGTCACGGGGCCGACCGAGGGTGACATGGCTTGCGGCGAGTTTGGCCCGGGCCGGATGGTTGAGCCCGAGGAGATCGTCGCGGCGATTGAGCGGGCGCTCGGCGAGGGCGAAACCGCTGCTGGGCCGCTGAGCGGACGTTCGGCGTTGGTGACTTCCGGGCCGACCTTCGAGGCGATCGATCCGGTTCGCTACATCGCCAACCGGTCATCCGGCAAACAGGGTCATGCGATCGCGACGGCGCTCGCCCGGCTCGGCGCGACGACCACCCTGGTGACCGGGCCAACGCGGTTGGCGGACCCGGCTGATGTACGAACGGTGCATATCGAGTCGGCGCGGGAGATGCTGGAGGCTTGTACAAACGCTCTGCCTCTGGATATCGCGGTCTGCGCGGCGGCGGTTTCCGACTGGCGGGTGGCGCGCGAGGCGGGTCAGAAGCTCAAGAAGGATGGTAACGCCGGGCCACCGGCGCTGGAACTGACCGAGAACCCCGACATATTGGCGACGCTTTCCGCGGCCAGTGGTACCCGGCCCGGTCTGGTGGTTGGCTTCGCGGCGGAAACCGAGACCGTGGTCGAGCACGCGACCGCGAAGCGGCTGCGCAAGGGCTGTGACTGGATCGTCGCCAATGATGTCAGCCCCGAAACCGGCACGTTTGGCGGCGATGAAAACACCGTGCATCTGGTCACCGAGACCGGGGCCGAGCCTTGGCCGAAAATGGGCAAGGATGCGGTCGCGGCGCGGCTTGCCGAGCGGATCGCGGTGCATTTCTCCTCCAATTTCGCGGCCTGAGCCATGGAGCGCGTCGAGGTTTCGGTTAACCGCCTTCCCCATGGCCAGGGGCTTGACCTTCCCGCCTATCAGACCATCGGCAGTGCCGGCATGGATCTGGCCGCCGCCAATTTCGAGCCGATCGATATCGCGCCCGGGGCGAGAGCGCTTATACCCACGGGCTTCCGTTTCGCGATTCCGGCGGGATACGAAGCGCAAATCCGGCCCCGCTCCGGCCTGGCGCTAAACGCCGGCGTCACGGTGTTGAACACGCCGGGAACAATTGATTCAGATTATCGGGGCGAGGTCTCGGTGGTGTTGATCAATCACGGCGACGCCCCATTTGTGGTGAAGCGCGGCGATCGGATCGCGCAGATGGTGTTGGCCCAGGTGCCGCGGGCGGACCTGCGCGAGGCCGGAGATCTGCCGCCGACCCCGCGAGGCGCCGGCGCCTATGGCTCCACCGGCACCGGCGCGAACGAGGCTTGAGGACAGGTTCATGGAACTGACAGACGCGCAGTTCGAGCGCTATGCGCGGCATTTGATTCTGGAAGAGGTCGGCGACGAGGGGCAGGAGAAACTGCTGGCCTCCAAGGTCCTGTGCGTCGGCGCGGGCGGTCTCGGCTCGCCAATCCTGATGTATCTGGCCGCCGCCGGGATCGGCACGCTCGGTATCATCGATGACGACGAGGTCGATCTCTCGAACCTCCAGCGCCAGATCGTGCATGCCACGGCCTCGGTGGGGAAATCCAAGGCGGAATCGGCGGCGGAGACGCTGGCGCGGGTGAACCCGACGATCTCGGTGATCCCGTACAAGACCCGTCTGACGGCCGAGAATGTCGGGGAAATCTTCGCCGACTATGATCTGATCGTCGATGGCACCGATAATTTCGAAACCCGCTATCTCATCAATGACGCGGCCTATCTCACCGGCAAGACGGTGGTCTCCGGGGCGTTATTGCGTTTCGAGGGACAGTTGACGACCTTTCGCGGCGGTGTCGCCGGTCACGAGGGTGAGCCCTGTTATCGCTGCCTGTTTCGTGATCCGCCGCCGCCGAACACCATCCCCCGCTGCGAGGAAGCCGGCATCCTCGGCGCCGTCGCTGGCGTGATCGGCACTCTGCAGGCGACCGAGGTCTTGAAGGAGCTGATGGGTCTCGGCGAGTCCATGTCTGGCCATCTTCTGGTCTTCGACGGGCTCGGCATGACCTTCCGAAAGATCCGGTACAAACGCAGCCCGAGCTGCCCGCTTTGCGGGGACGCGCCGACGATCACGGGGATCGCGGCGGGGTAGAAACGACTATCGCCGTTTGGCGGTTTCCTCCGGCGTTGATGTGGCATTCCACACAGCCGCGCATGCGCCGACCTTGATCGGTGACGATACCGCGCCATATCCAGGAGGACAGAGAGTTTACGACCCGGCCCCGGAAGCTCAGTGAACGGGCCACCTGATTCCTCCCGAGTCCCCACCTCAAGGGCGCCCCAGCGGCGCCCGCTTCTTTTTGGAGCCAGGAGGTGTCCGCGATGACCCGCCTCAGAACATCGTTTCGATCACGCGGTCTGGCGGAGCGTGGCCGTCGCTGAAGGTGCGGATGTTGACGATGACCTTCTCGCCCATGTCGACCCGGCCCTCGTAGGTCGCCGAGCCCATGTGGGGCATCAAGGTGACGTTGTCGAGCTCGAGAAGCTCGGGATTGACCATTGGTTCGTGTTCAAAAACGTCCAGGCCGGCGCCGGCGATGTCGCGGTTCCGCAGGGCCTTGGCGAGCGCGGCCTCATCGATGACCTCGCCGCGCGAGGTGTTGACGATATAGGCGTGCGGCTGCATCTGATCCAGGCGGCGACCGGAGATCAGATGATAGGTCGCCGGTGTGGACGGGCAGTTGACCGAGATGATGTCCATGCGGCTCAACATCTGGTCGAGATTGTCCCAATAGGTCGCCTCCAACTCCTCCTCGACCTCGGGATGCAGACGCTTGCGATTGTGATAGTGGATCGAGAGCCCGAAGCCGCGGGCACGGCGCGCGACGGCGCGGCCAATCCGGCCCATGCCGACAATGCCCAGGCGCTTGCCATGAATGCGGTGGCCCAGCATCAAGGTCGGCCCCCAGCCGGCCCAGGTGCCGGAGCGTAGCAGTCGCTCGCCCTCGACCAGACGCCTGGGCACCGCCAGGATCAGCGCCATGGTCATGTCGGCCGTATCCTCGGTCAGGACCCTTGGCGTGTTGGTGATCGTGATGCCCCGCTTCTTGGCCGCCGTGAGGTCGATATGATCGACGCCCGTACCGAAGGAGGCGATTAGTTTCAAACGCTCGCCGGCGGCTTCGATCACGCCGGCATTGATCTCATCGGTCACGGTGGGGACCAGGACGTCGGCCTCGGCGGCGGCTTGTTTCAGGGCGTCGTGGTCGAAGGGCGCGTCGGTCAAATTGAGGCGGGTGTCGAACAGCTCCATCATCCGGGTTTCGATCGGATCCGGTAGCTTTCGGGTAACGATGACCAGCGGTTTTTTCGACGCCATGGGCGGATGTCCTCGTGGCTGCGCGCGATCCGGTCGCCTTGGCGTCGACCGCGCGGTTCGCATGGGTCCAGAGAGGCCCTTGGCCGGAAATATCAGCCATGCGGCGGCTTGTCCAGCCGTTGCGCCGGCGCCAGGGGCATGGGAGGAAGCCGCCGCGGGTATGGGATTGGAAAACACGCGATCTAGCGTGGATTTGACTTAAAACACGCTAGATCTGGTGGTACACTTGGAGATCACGTTGAAAGTGAACCATGCCGCGATCGATCCGAGTTTTCGTCTACCTGCTTATGTTGATCCCCGCGCTCACCGTGCTTGGAACAGCGGGGGCCTTGATGTCCGCGCCCATTGCCGAGGCGGCAACCATCGGCAAGGAAACCGGCTTGCCGGTGCCGCGCTATGTGTCCTTGCGGTCCGGTGAGGTGAATGTTCGGGCGGGGCCCGGCTCGCGCTATCCGATTGAATGGGTGTTCAAGCGCCGCAATCTTCCGGTCGAGGTCGTCGCCGAGTTCGATACCTGGCGCAAAATTCGCGATTTCGAGGGGACCGAGGGCTGGGTTCACCAAAGCATGCTGTCCGGTCGCCGGATGATCCAGGTGATCGGTCAGGTCAGAACCCTGCGCCGGGATCCCGGCGGCTCGGCGCCGGCGGTGGCGCGGATGGAACCGGGCGTGCTGGGCAATCTCGAGGATTGCCTGCATGAGTGGTGCGAGATTCGGGTATCCGGATTGTCTGGCTGGGTCAGCCGGGCGCATATCTGGGGCGTCGATGTGAAGGAATCACTGCGCGACAAGTAGCCGGCCCGGCCCGGTCGCTGGCTAATCCGCCGAACGATTAATCCAGATCATTCCCGAGAGACGCGCGAACCGCGTCCGACAGAATCGCCATATGCCCGTAATTCGGGTGCTTGATGCCTAGCATCACTTGGGTCGTTGCGTCCTTGAAGGCGCCGGCTTGGGCATCGCTTAGATTGAAGTGCACGAACTGCACCGAGGATGCCTTGCCGTCCGCGGTCGTGCGGTCCAGGTCGGCCTCGGCGACACCGACGATCTCCTCGCCGCCGATTGACAGCACGCAAGCCTCCTCGACACCGCCAAGGCCGCCCAGAACCCGCTTGCGGCGATCGGGGTCGTCGATCTCGAACATCAGCGTGGCGATTAACTCTCGGCCTTGTGGGATCAGGGGATTGTAGGCCGCGAGTTCGTCGGGAATCTGTTCCTCGCCGCCCTTCTCGATGAAGAGCATCTCGTGGATCTGCCACCACATGGTGTCGTGGCTTTCGAAATAGAACGTGGCGTCCGGCCCGACGGCGACCCGGCGGTCGCGCTTGATACCGACCATCTCGGCGCGCTTGGTGGCTCGAACCGCGCGATACGTTTCCATATCGAGCACATCGTCGCGGGTGATCTGTTTCTTCGCCATGACGGTGTCTCCGTGGAACGGACGAGGGTTTCGTGGAACGGGAAGTGGGCTTTAGAAGCCGTAGGCGCGGGCCAGAATTTCAACCGGATGATCGGCCCGGGTAACCACCGGGCCCTCTCCATCGATCCGTTCCATTCCTTGTAGAATATGGTCCGCCGCCAGGGGGCATCCGGACGCGACATAGGCGTTCGCGGCCTTCGCGGCCTGCCGGGCCGCCGGTTTGCCGACCTTGATCGCGGTCTCGAAGTTTTCCTTCATGATGCCCCAGGAGCCGCCATGTCCCGAACACCGTTCGATCACGGTGATATCGATATCGGGAATGGCGCGCAGCATCTCCGCCGATTTCTGGCCGAAATTCTGAGCCCGGCTATGGCAGGCCATGTGCAGGGTCACGCCGCCATCAAGCGCGCTCAAGCCGCCGGCGAGGCCTTCGGTCTTGGCGATGTCCACGATGTATTCGTCGATATCGCGGGCCGCCGCCGAGAGCGCCTTGACGTTCTCGTCCTCTGGAACGATCAACGGCCACTCGAATTTCAGCATTAGCGCGCAGGAGGGCGTCAGCGCGATGACGGCACGCCCTTCGTCGACCCAGGGCCGAAGCTCCGCCGCGACCTTCTTGGCGGTCTCCGCGACCCGTGCGATGTCACCCTGTTCAAGTTGCGGCATGCCACAGCAGGAGGGATAAACAACTTCGGTATCCACGCCGTTATGAGCCAGCACCTGGCGGGCGGCGGTACCGATCGCCGGATTATTGTAATTCACGAAACAGGTCGCGTAGATTATCGCGGCGCGCCCGAAACCCGGCGCCTTGACGTTGACCGCCGGCACTTCGGCCTTGGCGCGGGTTACGTAGTCATTCGTGTGGAACGCGGGCAGCGCCGCGTCCCGGTGAACGCCGCAGGTCGACTCGAGAATCGGACGGGTAAGCATGTTGCCGCGCTTCGAGGCCCAGTTCGCGATCGGTGCCGCGAAGCCGGCGGCCTTGCCGTTGCGGTCGGTCTCGGTGAGCTGTTTGGCGGCGATCGGAACCTCGCCCTTGGCGTTCTGCACCGCGCGATAGCGCAGCATCAGATGCGGGAAATCCAGATTGAATTCATGTGGCGGCACATAGGGACATTTGGTCATGAAGCACATGTCGCAAAGCGTGCAGGCATCCACGACTGGCGCGAAATCCGCGCTGTCGACGGTATCGAGCTCCATGGATTCGGATTCGTCGATCAGGTCGAAAAGTTTTGGGAAACTGTCACAGAGATTGAAGCAACGCCGACAGCCATGACAGATGTCGAAGACGCGGCGCAGCTCCTCGTCCAGTTTCGCTTCATCCAGGAAATCAGCGTCGCGCCAGGCCAGAGGATGCCGGATCGGGGCGTCTAGGCTGCCTTCTTGCATGGCGCATTCCTCAACGTCTGTGGTGGCGCGGTCGGCGTCAAGCACGGAGGGTCCAGGGCGATCACCCGATATCGCCGCCGTGATTTCATATTGTAGAGAGCATGTTGGGTACGGTGACCGGCTTGCGGCGCCGGTTCTGGTCCCAATCCGCGCCAGGGCGACAAATTGTCGCCCTGGTCTCGGACCAATACGCCTGGAACGTTAGTCCATCGTGTCCAGGGCTTTTTGGAAACGGCCGGCGTGGCTGCGCTCGGCCTTGGCGAGAGTCTCGAACCAATCGGCGATCTCGTCGAAGCCTTCCTCGCGGGCGGTCTTGGCCATGCCCGGATACATGTCGGTGTATTCGTGGGTCTCGCCCGCGATCGCCGCCTTGAGGTTGTCGCCCGTGGTGCCAATCGGCTCACCGGTCGCCGGATCGCCGGTTTCCTCGAGGAACTCGAGATGTCCGTGCGCGTGGCCGGTCTCGCCTTCGGCGGTGGAGCGGAATACCGCGGCCACGTCGTTATAGCCTTCGATATCGGCCTTCTGAGCGAAATAAAGATACCGCCGGTTGGCTTGTGATTCGCCGGCGAATGCCGCCTTGAGGTTTTCTTCGGTTTTCGAGTCCTTGAGGCCCGCCATTTTAGTCTCCCGATCTAAACTTGATTTCGTCCCCGCCGAACGGACCAGCCGTAGACACGGGCGCTAGTGCCAATTGTTATATGAAGCGGAAGCCGGGAACGTCAAGGTCATTTAGAACGATTCGAAAATATACTATAAGATTTTGAAATTATTAGAAAATATAAGTTATTTCTCGCGAATGCGAATGACAACGTCGACGCGATCCATCGTGAAGCCCGCGGGGATCTCCGGCTGGGCGTTAACCTGAACCTGGTCCGCCGGGATATCGTGCAATTGACCCTTTGCTTCGTGGTAAAGATGGTGATGCTCGCTGACGTTGGTGTCGAAATAGGCGCGTCCGGCCTCGACCACGACTTCGCGGACAAGCCCGGCGGCGCGAAACTGATGTAGCGTATTGTACACCGTGGCCAGTGAGATCGCCGCGCCCTCGGCCTCGGCTTCGCCGTGAAGCTGTTCGGCGGTCACGTGACGATCGCCCTTTTGGAAGAGTACCTGGGTCAGCAACAGGCGCTGGCGCGTTGGGCGCAGACCGGCGCGACTCAAAATCGATGTCGCCACCTCCAGATTAGCGCGCGCCGCGTCGATCATCCCGAATCCCATATCCCAAATCGATCGGTTGGCGCGAAGCGTCAGGGGCGCCATAAAGCTCAGACATCAGAAACCGGGGAGTCTTGTCAAGCTCGGGATGCCTCGACACCACGACAAGTCCGCGAACTCAATGGATTGCCGCGGGTTGGAGCGAAGGCATTGGATTGGCGCTTGGATATGTGTTTTTCTTGAGGTGTGAGCCGGCCCGCGATGGTACAACGGCGTGCCAATGTCGTTGAAAATACGATGATCGAACTCCAGGGATTAAGAACACGTGACGTCTCAACGAGCTTCAAGTTTCAGCTACCAAGACCTGATCGAGTGCGCGCAAGGCCGCATGTTCGGACCCGGTAACGCGCAATTGCCGATGCCGCCGATGTTGATGTTCGATCGAATCACCAAGATCAGTGATAGTGGCGGCGCCAACGACAAGGGCGAGGTCGAGGCCGAGTTCGACATCAAGCCTGATCTTTGGTTTTTCAAGTGCCATTTCGAGGGTGACCCGGTGATGCCGGGATGTCTCGGGATGGACGCGCTTTGGCAACTCCTAGGCTTTAAGCTTGGATGGCTGGGTGGCCTGGGATCCGGCCGCGCGATTTCCGTCGGAGAAGTAAAGTTCACCGGCCAGGTCTTGCCGAGCGCCAAGCTGTTGAATTTCAAACTCGATATGAAACGGGTGATCATGCGGCGTTTGTGCATGGGGATCGCCGACGGCGTTGTCTTGTGTGACGGTGAAAAGGTGTTCGAAGCCAAGGACATTCGCGTTGGGTTGTTCAACAACTCAGCCGCCGCGGAAGGGGCAAGCTGATGCGCCGGGTGGTGGTAACGGGCCTTGGTATCGTCTCCAGCATCGGCAATAACGCGGATGAGGTGACGGACTCTCTCAGGAACGGTAAGTCGGGAATCACCCATAGCGACGTGTATCGCGACATGGGTTTCCGCAGCCATGTGCATGGCTCGCTCAAGATCGATCCGACCGACCATATCGACCGCAAGCTGCTGCGCTTTATGGGTGACGGTGCTGCCTATACCTATATCGCGATGGACCAGGCGATCGCCGACGCGGGCCTGGAGGTTGCCGAGATAAGCGATCCGATGACCGGCTTGATCGTCGGCTCGGGCGGGCCCTCGACCTCGAACATGATGGCCGCCTTCGATCTGGCGCGCGAGAAGGGCCCGAAACGGGTAGGGCCGTATATGGTCCCTCGGGTGATGTCGAGCACGGTGTCGGCGACCCTCGCGACGTCGTTCAAGATTAAGGGCCTCAGCTATTCCATCAGTTCGGCCTGCTCGACCAGTTCGCACTGCATCGGCAATGCCTTCGAAATGATTCAGCTTGGCAAGCAAGACGTCATGTTCGCGGGCGGTGGCGAGGAACTGCATTGGTCGTTGTCGGTCTTGTTCGACGCGATGGGTGCCTTGTCGTCCAAGTACAACGACACGCCGACCAAGGCTTCGCGCGCCTATGACAAGGACCGGGACGGCTTCGTGATCGCCGGTGGCGGCGGTGTCGTCGTGTTGGAGGAATTGGAGCGGGCGAAGGCGCGTGGCGCCAAGATCTACGCCGAATTGGTGGGCTACGGCGCGACCTCCGACGGCGCGGACATGGTGCAGCCCTCGGGCGAGGGCGCGGTACGTTGCATGCGCATGGCGCTACGCGATATCGAAGAGCCGGTGGATTACATCAACACCCACGGTACCAGCACGCCGATTGGCGACACCAAGGAGCTTGAGGCGATTGCCGAGGTGTTCGGCCAACGCAACTCGATCCCAATGATCAGTTCCACGAAGTCGCTATCCGGTCACTCGCAGGGAGCCGCTGGCGTGCACGAGGCGATCTATACATTGCTGATGATGAAGAACCAGTTCCTGGCCGCGTCGGCGAATATCGAGACCCTGGATCCGGAGGCCGGTGAAATGCCGATCCTGCTGGAGCGCCAGGACGACACGCGGATTAATCTTGCCATGTCCAACAGCTTTGGCTTCGGCGGCACCAACTCGGTCCTGGCGTTTCGCGCTCATGGATGACGCCCAAACCTTGATATCTGGTGAATCTGTATCTTATGGACCTGTTCTGGGGAGTACCGCTTAGCGATGACCGAAACGCGGGCATCGAGTTCCGGATTGATGGCCGGCCGCAAGGGCCTGATCATGGGTGTCGCCAATGATCGATCGATCGCATGGGGCATTGCCTCGGCGGTCGCGGCGCAAGGCGCGGAACTGGCATTCACGTATCAGAATGAGTCGATCGCCCGGCGGGTGACTCCGCTGGCCGAGTCGGTTGGTTCTTCCTTGGTATATGAATGCGATGTGTCGAACGACGATCAATTGGACAGGTTGTTCGAAGCAATTGGCGCTGACTGGGGTGAGTTGGATTTCATTGTCCACGCCATCGCCTATTCGGATAAAACCGAACTCAAGGGCCGGTATGTCGACACCAGCCGCGAAAACTTTCGCAATACCATGGATATTTCCTGCTTTTCCTTCACCAACGTGGCCCGCCGCGCCGCGCCCTTGATGAAGGAAGGTGGCAGCATGATCACCCTCAGCTATCTCGGCTCGATCCGTACCATCCCGAATTACAATGTCATGGGGATCGCCAAGGCGGCGCTGGAAGCGAGCGTGCGTTATATCGCGACCGACGTGGGTGGGCGGGGTATCCGGGTCAATGCCCTGTCGCCCGGGCCAATGCGAACCCTGGCGGGCTCGGCGATCGCGGATGCGCGGTATGTCTATCGCTATTCCGAGGCCAACGCGCCGCTGGAACGCAATATCGATATGGAGGAGGTCGGCAACGCCGCGCTGTTCCTGCTGAGTGATCTGTCGTCCGGCATGACCGGCGAGGTTCACTATGTCGATGGCGGGCTTAGAGTCGTTGGAATACCCAGGCCGAGAAGCGACGACTAACAAGTCGACTGCACTAGCGCCCGGCGGTCGAAAGTAGACGCGGATCGTCGGTGATGATCGCGTCCACGCCCCAGTCGAACAAATCCGAAGCACGCGATGGGTCGTTGACCGTATAGGGAAGGATCAAGAGGCCCTCGTCCTTGATCTCGCTCACCGTTTTCGCGCTGTCCAACAATCCATGGCTTGGGTGCAGGGAGACGCAGTCCAGGCGCTTGGCTTGGTCGCGCCAGTCAACCACCCAACTGGAGATTAAAAGCCCTCGGGGCCAGTCCGGCCCCGCGTCCCGCAAGGCTTCCAGCGCTTCCAATTTGAAACTCGAGAAAACGATGGAACCGGCAAGCCACCGGTCCCCTGGTTGGAGCACATCCTCCAAAGTTTCCAGCGCGACGAGCGCGGTGGCTCGTTCTTCGCCCGGATTTGGCTTGATCTCGATATTCATGCCGAGCCCGAGATCGCGGCATAGGGAAATTGTTTCTCGCAATGTCGGTATGGTCTCGCCCGCGAAAGAGGCTCCAAACCAAGCGCCGGCGTCAAAGGTCTTCAAGCGCGCGGCGGAATAGCCCGCCACCGCTCCCGCGCCGTTGCTGGTGCGCTCCAGGTCATCATCGTGAAAAATAACGGGAATGCCGTCGGCGGCGAGCCGGACGTCGAACTCGATCCAATCCGCACTGTCGATGGCGGCTTGGCGAAAGGAAGCGAGAGTATTTTCCGGCGCCACCGCCATCGCGCCGCGATGACCGATAAGACGGGGGGACTTTGAAAAAGCAACGCCACCAGGCCCGGATCTGGAACCTGGTGGCGTCTTGATGTCGTTATTGGTCATGACCAAGCGGTTTAGGCGGCGTCGCCCTCTTCCTTGCCCTCCAGGTCCTCACCGGTTTCCTGGTCGACGGTCTTCATGCTCAGCTTGACCTTGCCGCGGTCATCAAAGCCGATGACCTTGACCTTGACCGAGTCACCCATGTTGACGACATCGGTGGTCTTGTTGACCCGACCAGGCAGCAGCTCGCTGATATGCACGAGACCATCACGCGGGCCGAGGAAGTTCACGAAGGCGCCGAAGTCGACGGTCTTCACGACCTTGCCGTTGTAGATCACGCCGATTTCCGGCTCGGCGACAATCGACTTGATCCAGTCGATCGCGGCTTGACCGGCATCGTTATCGACCGCGGCGACCTTGACCACGCCATCGTCGTCGATGTCGATCTTGGCGCCGGTCACTTCGCAGATTTCGCGAATGACCTTACCGCCCGGGCCGATGATGTCGCGGATCTTGTCCTTGTTGATCTGGATGGTCGTCACCCGAGGCGCGTGGTCGGAAACACCGTCGCGTCCGCTGGTGATGGCCTTTTCCATCTCGCCCAGAATGTGGAGCCGGCCGTCACGGGCCTGGTCCAGGGCGATCCGCATGATCTCCTCGGTGATCGAGGTGATCTTGATGTCCATCTGCAGCGAGGTGATGCCTTCCGAGGTGCCGGCGACCTTGAAGTCCATGTCGCCGAGATGATCCTCGTCACCGAGAATGTCGGACAGCACGGCGAACCGGTCGCCTTCCTTGATCAGGCCCATGGCGATACCGGCGCATGGGTTCTTCAGCGGAACACCGGCATCCATCAAGGACATCGAGGTGCCGCACACCGTCGCCATCGAGGAGGAGCCGTTGGACTCGGTAACCTCGGAGACGACCCGCAGCGTGTAGGGAAAGTCTTCCTTGGCTGGAATCAGCGGTCGCATGGCGCGCCAGGCGAGCTTGCCGTGGCCGATCTCGCGCCGACCCGGACCAAACATCCGGCCCGCTTCACCGACCGAGTATGGCGGGAAGTTGTAATGCAGCATGAAGTGCTCGCGATACTCACCCTCGAGCGCGTCGATGATCTGCTCATCCTGCCCGGTGCCCAGGGTCGTGACGACCAGGGCCTGGGTTTCGCCGCGAGTGAACAGAGCCGAGCCGTGGGCCCGAGGAAGCACCCCTACCTCGCCGACGATCGGGCGAACCGTCTTGGTATCGCGACCGTCGATGCGGATGCCGGTATCCAGGATCGAGCCGCGAACGATGTCGGACTCGAGTGCCTTCATGACTTCCTTGGCGGCGTTCAATTCCTCGTCGGTTTCGAGGAGCTCCATGCCCTTCTTTTTCGCGGCGGCGACCAGATCCTGGCGCTCGGCCTTGTCGGCGACCTTATAGGCGGCTTGCAGGTCGCCAGTAATCGCGGCGGAAAGCTTAGCCTTCACGGTCTCGATCTCGGGCGCCGCGGCCGGAACATCGCGAGGCTCCTTGGCGCAGGCTTCGGCCAGCTCGATGATCGCGTCGATCACTTGCTGGCAGGCCTTGTGACCAAAGTTCACCGCGCCGAGCATTACATCCTCGGAGAGGTTGTTTGCCTGGGATTCAACCATCAGCACACCTTCGCGGGTGCCGGCCATCAACAGGTCAAGCTCGGAACTCGGGACGTCCTGCTGGCCCGGGTTCAAGATGTACGCGCCGTCCTTGTAGCCAACCCGGCATCCGCCGATCGGTCCGAGGAAGGGGAGGCCCGAAATCGTCAGTGCCGCCGAGGCGCCGACCATGGCGACGACGTCCGGATCATTTTCCAGATCGTGGCTGAGGACGGTGCAGATTACCTGGGTCTCGCATTTGAAACCCTTGACGAATAGCGGCCGAATGGGCCGGTCGATCAATCGCGAAACCAGGGTTTCCTTTTCGGTCGGACGCCCCTCGCGCTTGAAGAAGCCACCCGGGATCTTGCCGGCGGCGAATGTTTTCTCTTGGTAGTTGACGGTCAGCGGAAAGAAATCCAGACCCGGCTTCGGGCTCCTCGCGCCAACCGCGGTGCACAGCACCGTGGTCTCGCCGAGGCTGGCCAGAACGGCGCCATCGGCTTGACGGGCGATCTTGCCCGTCTCCAGGACGAGCTTGCGGCCGCCCCAGTCAAGTTCCTTACGGTATACTTCGAACATTCCTAGTATTTCCCTACATCCAGGTCGCACAGGTCGAACCACACAAAACGCCAAGGCTAAAAGCCGCGCCCGGCCGACCCTCCTGGTCGTGCCTGGCACGTTCACGCATGGTTAAGCTAGAGAAACTGCGTCACGCCAAATGCGAACACACATCGGTTGTGTGCGACCCTACGGTTTCCATATCCTTCTCAAGCGCGCCCTCAATGACATGGAATGCCTGTCGGGTCAAACAGTGTTTGACCCGATTCGGCACACGGCACCACGGCCCGGCAAAGAGCGGAAAGTTCACTTGGATCGGATGTCGCCATCGTGGAGACGGCTTGGCGTGGTCGCGGGTTAGCGACGCAGGCCCAAGCTTTTGATCGTCTCGGCATAGCGTTCCTCGCTGCGCGACTTCAGATAGTCGAGCAGACGGCGGCGCTGACCAACCATGATCAACAGACCACGACGGGAGTGAAAATCCTTTTTATGGGTTTTCAAATGCTCCGTCAGATTGAGGATCCGCGTGGTGAGGATCGCGCACTGTACCTCGGGAGAGCCAGTGTCGCCTTCGGCGCGGCCATACTGTTTAATCAGTTCGGCCTTCTTCTCTTGGGTAATCGACATCGGATACTCCGTAGGTCAGAGGTTAAGGACGCGAACCGGGCAAACGCATCCACCCTGGATGCGCGAGATCGCGACGGGTGTCCCGGAGGAAATCGCGTAGAGCAGATCGCCCTCGCGAAGCTCTCCAAGACGATCCCGATCCGACGCCCGGAAAACCGGAACCGTCTGACCGCGTCTCAGCCTGTTCGCTTCATCGTCCGTGAGAGGCATGGCCGGGATGCCGTCCAGCGCAGTCTCCACGGGCAATAGGTGCTCGAAAGCGGCGGGACTATGCGCTAACGCCTCGATCGAATCCAGTGAAATCGCATTGCCCTCCTCAAAGGGCCCAACCCGCAACCGGCGAAGGGCGGAAATATGCCCAACGGTGCCGACGGCGATCGATAAATCACGGGCGAGCGCGCGCATATAGGCGCCTTTGCCGCTGGTTACCAGAAAGGCGGCGTGATCCCCGTCGATCAATTCGTCCAGGGTAAAGGACTCTATCAGGATTTCGCGAGCGGAAAGCTCGACGGGTTGATCATTGCGGGCCAAGTCATAGGCCCTTTGGCCCTGGATCTTGATCGCCGAGTAACGTGGCGGGACCTGTTGGATCAGTCCGGTAAAGCCGTTGAGAGCTTTCTCGATGGCCTGGCGGTCCGGACGCGCGTCGTCGGTGCGGGTTACGTCGCCTTCGCAATCGTCGGTATCCCGCTCCTCGCCCCAGCGGACCTCAAAGCGATAATCCTTGTTGGCGTCCATGGCGTAGGGAATGGTCTTCGTCGCCTCGCCGAGCGCGATCGGCAATACACCCGTCGCAAGCGGATCAAGGGTTCCGGAATGGCCTGCCTTAGCGGCGTTAAAAACCCGGCGCACCACATTGACCGCGTGTGTCGAGGTAACACCGCTGGGCTTGTCGAGGATAACCCAGCCATTGACCGGATTGCCGCGTTTCCTACGCGCCATTGTCGGTCTCCGTGGATTCCAGCGCGTCCGGCGTCGCGTCATCCGCGTCATCATCATCTTCATCGATGTCGAGGCCGTGCAGCAGAGTGTTCATATGCGCCGAGGCATCAAAGGCGGTGTCGATGCTGAACATCAGCCGAGGGACATGACGAAGCTGGACCCGCCGCGCAACTTGTCCGCGCAGGAAGGGCGCGGCGCGAGCGAGACCGGCGATGATGGTTTCGCGCCCCACCCCGCCAAGCGGCATGACGAAGACCATGGCGGATTTCAGGTCCGGGCTCGCGGAAACCTCGGAGACCGTGATCGGAACGCCGGCGATGTCCGGGTCGCGCAATTCCACCCGCTCGAAGATCTCGACCAGGGCCTTGCGCAACACCTCTCCGACCCGGAGTTGGCGCTGACTGGGAACGCCGTCACGCCGGACCGATTTGTCCGTTGGGGAATGTGCCATGATAAGGACCGATCCAACCGTGGATTACGGCGAGGCGCTTGCCTGTTGCGCCGATTCCAGGGTGCGGGCGACTTCCTTGACCTCGAAGCACTCGATGAAATCGCCAACTTGGATGTCGTTGTAATTCTCGAACCCGGCGCCACACTCGTACCCTTCGCGGGCCTCTCGGACTTCGTCCTTGAAACGACGCAGGGTCTTCAGGGTGCCCTCGTGAATAACCACGTTGTCCCGCAACAACCGTACCTTCGCGCCGCGGCGGATATTGCCCTCGGTCACGAAACAGCCGGCGACCTTGCCGACCTTGGTGATGTTGAAGACCTCGCGAATTTCCGCGTTGCCCAGGAACTCTTCCTTCAGATCCGGCGATAGCATGCCGGTGAGGGCCGCCTTAATCTCATCGATCACGTCATAGATGATCGAATAGTAGCGGATCTCAACATCGCTGGTTCGGGCCAGATCGCGCGCTTGCGGATTGGCGCGGACATTGAAGCCGATGACCATCGCGCCGGATGCCGCGGAAAGCGATACATCGGACTCGTTGATCCCGCCAACCGCGCCATGAAGGATCCGGACGGCGACGGAATCGTTGGACACTTTCTCCAGGCTGGCGCGGATCGCTTCCAGCGAGCCGTGCACATCGGTCTTGATGACGACCGGCAATTCCTCGGCCTGTCCCGCGGCGATTTTCGAAAGCATTTGCTCAACGGTTCCGCGGGCACCGGCGGTCGCCTGCTTAGTGCGCAGTTGCCGGGAGCGATACTCGGTGATCTCACGCGCCCGGGCTTCGTTCTCGACCACGACGAAATCATCGCCGGCGAACGGAGAACCATTCAGACCCAGGACCTCGACCGGAAAGCTCGGTCCACATTCCTCGATGCGTTGGCCGTGATCGTCCAACAGCGCGCGGACCCGGCCCCACTCGGCGCCGGCGACGAAGATGTCTCCGATCTTCAGCGTGCCGTGTTGAACCAAAACCGTCGCGACACTACCGCGTCCGCGTTCCATCTTCGACTCGACCACGGTACCAGCGGCGGTACGATCCGGATTCGACTTCAGTTCCATGACCTCGGCCTGCAGAACGATCGCCTCACGGAGCCTGTCGAGGCCTTCGCCGGTGAGCGCCGAGACCGGAACCTGGATGACATCACCACCGAGATCCTCGACCACGACCTCGTGCTGCAACAGCTCGGTCTTGACCCGATCGGGATTGGCGTCGGGACGGTCGATCTTGTTAACCGCGACGATCATCGGCGTTTCCGCCGCCTTGGCGTGCCGGATAGCCTCGATCGTTTGCGCCATGATGCCGTCATCGGCGGCGACGACCAGAACCACGATATCCGTGACATTGGCGCCGCGCGCCCGCATCTCGGTGAACGCTTCGTGGCCCGGCGTGTCGAGGAAGGTGATCTTCTCGCCGGTCTCAACCTGGACCTGATAGGCGCCGATATGTTGGGTGATACCGCCGGCCTCGCCCGACACCACGTCGGTCTTCCGCAGGGCGTCCAACAGCGAAGTCTTGCCGTGGTCGACATGGCCCATCACGGTGACCACCGGCGCGCGCGGCTGAAGTACGGCATCGGGCTCGTTCTCGACCGACAGGCCGGTCTCGACATCGGATTCCGAAACCCGGCGTACCCGATGACCCATTTCCGTCGCCACCAGCTCGGCGGTGTCGGAATCCAGGGTCTGGTTGATCGTCGCCATGACGCCGAGCGCCATCAGTTTTTTGACGACATCGACGCCACGTTCGGCCATCCGGAGCCCGAGTTCCTGAACCGTGATCGCGTCTGGAACGATGACCTCGCGGACCCGTTTCTGCTCGCCCATCTCGCTACGAGCGCGGTTTTTCTCCCGCTCCCGGGCACGACGGACCGACGCCAGGGAACGAACCCTTTCGGCGCTGCTGTCATCAAGCGCTTGAGAAATCGTCAGCTTGCCGGAATGCCGGCGACGTGGTTCGTTTCGGCGACTGGCCGGAGCGGGGGTTTTCTTCGCGGCCTCGCCACGGCGGCGCGGCGCCGCGCGGCTGGTCTCGCCATCATCATCCATGGGGGCACCGACCTGCGGTGCCTCCTGGGACTGGCGATCCGACGCGCGACTTTGGGGCCGATCCGCGGCGGCCTTGGCTTGCCGCGCTTCTTCCAGTTCGGCGAGCCGGGCTGCTTCCTCGGCGCGTTTTTGTTCCTCGGCCTCGGCGATCCGTGCGGCTTCGCGACGCTCCGCTTCGCGGCGGTCGATTTCCTCGACGACCTCGGGAACCTCGGGCTCGCTGGCCTCGGGTGCTTCCGGTTCCGCGCCGGACGCCGGCGTTGCCGTCGCCACATTCGCTTCGGCCTCCGGGGCGTTTTCCTGCTGCCTCAGACCTTCCTGAAGCGCTCGGGTCCGTGCCGCGCGTTCCTCGGGCGTCAGAGTCCGGGTCGCCTCGGCCTCGCCGCCGGCGTCCAGACCGGCATCCGCCGCTCCCGGCACCGGCACGCGTTTACGCCGCCGCTCAACCTGAACGGTTTTCGTGCGTCCATGCGAGAAACTCTGTCGCACCTGGCTTGTCTCTATCGACTTGCCGAGTGACAGCCGCCCCGAGGAGAGGCTGAGTTTCTTGCGATCTTTGTCGTCCGTCGTCGTCATTCCTTGACCGCGCATTCTTGGCCGATCATGTCGGCTGGGGGTTCAATACACCTCTCGGCGGCTTTTTCCAACCCGGCACCGCCGAAATTGAAGCGAAAGCCCGCCAATCTCTCGAATTCCCTGTTCAGACGCTGGACCAGACCCGGCCCACCGCGTTTTCCATCGTCCTTCAGCACCGCCGCGTGGACGGTGCGTTCCGTGTCGAAGGCCCGAGCCAGTTCGACCATTGTTAGACCTTCTAGGATCGCCAGGCCATGGGCAACGCGATCCAGCTTTCGCCGTCCATCCTCGGCGCCGTCCGAGGCTTCGAGGCGTAGGGCAACGCGCTCGCGCCGCAATGCTTCGGCGACCTTCGTGTGGCCCGCGACAACCAGTCCGGCCCGTCGGGCCAGGCCGATGGTCGCCACGACACGCTCCACCAACGCCGCCTCGAGTTGGTTCGCCAAGCCATCGGGTACCGACACTTGGCATCGCGCGGCGCGGGCGAAGAGTTTGCGTTTTACCGCTGTTGTTACCGCGTCCCGGCTCGCGCCAAGCCAAATACCTCGCCCAGGCAGTTTCTCCGCGAGGTCCGCCACCACCGTCCCGTCCGGGCCGACAACAAACCGAATCATCGGATCCCTTGGACCGCTTACTCCGGTGGCGATACAGCGCCGTTCATTCGGTTCCGCCACGTCTTCGGTTCCGGGCATTCCGGGGGCTCCGGGCATGCGAATGAACCTCAGACCGTTTCGCTCGCCGTTTCCTCGGACTTGGAGGCTTCGGCATCGCCGTCCCCGGTCTCCTCTTCCTCGTCGTCGAACCAGTGGGCCCGAGCCGCCATGATGATCGCGTTCGCGTCTTCCATGTTCAACTCGGCTTCCGGCAACATTTCGATCAGCTCGTCGCTCGCCAGGTCACCCAGATCGTCGATCGTCTTGATGTCGTTCTCGCCGAGCGTGACAACCATGTTCGCGGTCAGACCTGGCATCTCGGCCAGCTCATCCGACACGCCAAGCTCGACCCGCCGGTTCGTCAATCGTTCGCGCTCGGCCTCGGAATACACCAGCGCGCGGTTTTGCAGCTCCTCGGCGATTTCCTCAACGAAGCCTTCGATCTGGGTCAGCTCTTCCAACCCGGTATAGGCGATCTCCTCGACGTTGGTGAAACCCTCTGCAACCAGCAAGTGGGCCATGACGTCGTCGATATCCAACGCTTCCATGAAGATCTTGGAGCGGGTGCGGAACTCTTCCTGACGCCTTTCGGATTCTTCCGCCTCGGTCAGAATGTCGATATCCCAACCGCTCAGCATCGTGGCCAGGCGCACATTTTGACCACGGCGGCCAATCGCCAGGCTAAGCTGCTCATCCGGCACGACGACCTCGATCCGGCGTTGGTCCTCGTCGAGAACCACCTTGGCGACCTCCGCTGGGGCCAAGGCATTAACGACAAAGGTCGCGGGATCGTCCGACCAGGGGACGATATCGATCTTCTCGCCCTGCAGCTCGCCGACGACGGCCTGAACCCGGCTACCACGCATGCCGACGCAGGCGCCGACCGGGTCGATGCTGCCGTCATAGGAAATCACGCCGATCTTCGCTCGGCTGCCCGGGTCGCGGGCGACCGCCTTGATCTCGATGATACCGTCGTAGATTTCCGGCACCTCCTGGCGGAACAATCCCTTCATGAATTCGGGATGGGTCCGGGACAGGAAGATTTGCGGGCCACGGGGCTCCTCGCGAACGTCGAAAATATAGGCGCGAACACGATCGCCGTTGCGGAAGGACTCCCGAGGCAACAGTTCGTCGCGGCGCAGGACCGCCTCGGCGCGCCCAAGATCCACGGTAACATTGCCGAACTCGACCCGTTTGACGATACCGTTGACGATCTCGCCGGTGCGATCCTTGAACTCTTCGTACTGCCGTGACCGTTCGGCCTCGCGGACCTTTTGCACGATGACCTGTTTCGCGGTTTGCGCGGCGATCCGCCCGAAATCAATTGGCGGCAGCGGATCGACGATGAAGTCGCCGAGAACCAAGGCCGGGTCGCGCTTTTGCGCCTGATCGAGGGTGATCTGGGTTATGTCGTCCTCGATTTCCTCCACCACCTCGGTGCATCGGACCAACCGAATCTCGCCGGTCTGTCGGTCGATCGACGCCCTGATGTCGTGTTCCTGGCCATACTTGGATCGGCCGGCCTTTTGGATCGCCTGTTCCATCGCCTCCAGGACCTCGTCTCGTTCGATGCCCTTTTCGCGCGCGACGACGTCGGCGACCTGTATCAGTTCGATTTTGGGAAAAGTTGCTGTTTCCATGGCCACGGTTCGGCTCGCCTTGTCCGTTGAATCTAAAGTCGGCCCGCGAGGCTGGCTTGGATGAGATCATCCGTCAGGACCAGTTTCGCCGCCTTGATTTCAGAATAGGGAATGGAGATCCCGTCCTCCTTGGTGTCGATTGCGATACTCTCCTCGCCCTCGACGCCTCGAATTGTTCCACGCACGCGTTTACGCCCGTCAACCGCGTTGTGAAGCTCGATCCTCGCCTCGAAGCCCGAGAACCGTTCATAGTCGTCGAGCCGGACCAACGGACGATCGATACCGGGAGAACTGACCTCCAGGGTATAGGCGTCTCGGATGGGGTCCTCGACATCGAGAAGCGCGGCGACCGCCCGACTGGCGGACGCGCAATCCTCGACCGTCATCTCCTCCCGGTCCAAGCGCTCCACCATGACCTGAAGGGTAAGATCGCGGTCGCCGATGAGGGCCGCGCGCACCACGTCATATCCCATGGCATTCACCGATGGGCTAATGATTTTAGCGACTTTCTCACCCAAGACATCCGACATAAACATGCCCACGAAGTTCGGACCGTTGGAGGCCAATGCCTCCGGCAAAACCAAAATTTCTCCCAGACGACAAACACGTCCAAGTGGGCCACTGGCCCACCAACCACACATCGCTATCTGATGGAAATAGAGGACTGGACTATACTCGAAACCGGTGGCCGTTCAAGGGGTTTTTCCAGCCCAGCCAATACCGGAAAGTTCGCGAATACGCGGACCGTCCCGAGCAACGCGTCGGACTAGGCTTCTATTTCGGATCGGTTCTCTCGAAGCGTAGGAAAGCCGGAGAACGGCCTTCCTCGAACGCCTTGGCTTCATAGCGGGTTTGGGGCCAGTCCTCGGGGCGAACCCGCCAGTCCTCGGGGTGTCGAGCAAGCCATCGCAGATCGGCGCGTCCCGTGGCGCGCGCCAGCATCCAACGCTGATAGCCCGGATCATCGGTGGCCAGGCGCAGCTCGCCACCAGGGCGCAGCGCGTGGCTGAATTTGTCGACCGTATCGAATTGCACGATCCGGCGGTCGGCATGGCGTCTTTTGGGCCAGGGATCGGGAAACAGCACGAACAGACGGTCGAGGCAGGCTCGGGGAAGTTGATCCAGAAAGGGGCGAACGTCGTCGGGCAAAACTCGAATGTTCGTCAGATTTCGGTCCGCGGCATGGCGCAGAAGGCTGGCGACGCCATTAATGTAAGGCTCGCAGCCAATAAAGCCGATATCCGGATTGTGTTCGGCCTGCCAGGCGAGATGCTCGCCCGCGCCAAAGCCAATCTCCATCCAGATCTCGCGCTTTTCCCCGCCGAACAACGCGGCGGGATCAATCAGCCCGCCATGCTCGTCGGGCGCGATTTCGATCTCCGGCAGCATGTCGCGCATCAGCGCGCGAAAATTGTCGCGCAGCTTGCGGCCATGACGGCGACCGCGAAACGTCGAGTGGCGTTTACCGTCTTGGCGCGTTCCTGAAACCAGCGAGGTCACCTTGCGCCCGGTATCAGGCCTTGATGTCCCTGAGCGCGTCGACGAGGTCGAGCTTCTCCCAGGAGAAACCACCATCGGCCTCGGGCGCGCGGCCAAAGTGCCCATAGGCCGCGGTCCGTGCGTAGATCGGCGCGCTAAGGCCGAGACGCTCGCGGATCGCGCGGGGTGACAAATCAACCACCTCCTGGAGATGCGCGCCGAGCTTCTCTTCCGAGATTTTCCCGGTGCCGTAGGTATCGACATAGATCGACAGCGGCTTGGCAACGCCGATCGCGTAAGACACCTGGATCGTGCAGCGCTCGGCGAGTTCCGCGGCCACCACGTTTTTGGCGACCCAGCGCGCGGCATAGGCGGCGGACCGGTCGACCTTGGTCGGATCCTTGCCCGAGAACGCGCCGCCACCATGCGGTGCCGCGCCGCCATAGGTATCGACGATGATCTTACGTCCCGTCAGGCCGGCGTCACCATCGGGCCCACCGATCACGAAGCGTCCGGTCGGGTTCACGTAGAATTCAGCTTCGGGGCACATCCAACCCTTGGGCAGGACATTCTCCACGAAGGGGCGGACGATCTCGCGAATCTCTTTCTGGTCCAAGCCTTCGTCATGTTGGGTCGAGATTACCACCGAGGTGGCGCCAACGGGCTTCCCGTTCTCGTAGCGCAGACTGATCTGGCTTTTCGAATCCGGCCCCAGCCCCTTTACCGTGCCGGCGCGCCGCGCCTCGGCCATGTCGCGAAGAATGGCGTGGGAATAGTGAATCGGCGCCGGCATCAGCGCGTCGGTCTCGCGGCACGCATAGCCGAACATGATGCCCTGGTCTCCGGCGCCTTCGTCCTTGTTGCCGGCGGCGTCGACGCCCATGGCGATGTCGCTCGACTGCTCATGCAGCAAGATGGTGATCTCGGCATCGCGCCAGTGAAAGCCGTCTTGCTCGTATCCGATCTCCCGGACCGCGGCGCGGACCGCGTCGGTGATGGTGTCGTGATTGATGCTGGACGGCCCACGCACTTCGCCGGCGAGGACGATGCGGTTGGTGGTGGAGAGGGTTTCGCACGCGACCCGGCTGCCTGGATCGGCGCCCAGATACAGGTCGACAACGGTATCGGAGATTCGGTCGCAGACTTTATCGGGATGGCCTTCGGAAACGGATTCGCTCGTGAAAACATAATTACCCTGGGCCACCGCGCGCCTCCGCAAATGATTGTAGATTGTCTGATCCGACAGTTCGAATTACCGAAGGGTCGCTCCGAAAGGGCAGCCCAATAACCGCTCGCGACCATCCAGCGAGACCGGAGCGAGCGCGGATGTCATTGCCGTTTTTGGGTTTCGGGGTCAAGCGGAAACGCGTGATTTCTTCCGGGACAAGGCGTCGCGTTTCATCAGTCGCGTTCGGAATAGGCCTTGGCGAGGCTGCTTGCCAGTTCGAACAGCCCACGTCGCGCGCCCTCGTCCGAGATCCGATAATAGTTGCGAATCAATTGGATCGACTCCCGCTTGGTAAGCGGGTCGGTGTCGCTTTCATAGGCCGCCGGCTCCTCGTTTCGGGCGTAGAGTTGTCCCGGCGACTGGTCGCGGACCTCGTCCTGCATGTCTTCGTAGAAATAGGAAATCGGAACATCCAGCACCCGGCTCAGGTCGAACAACCGGCTTGCGCCGATGCGGTTCGCGCCGCGTTCATATTTCTGGACCTGCTGAAACGTCAACCCGATCGCGTCACCGAGCTTTTCCTGACTGAGGCCAAGCAGGGTACGCCGAAGCCTCACCCTGGCGCCGACGTGAACATCAATCGGATTTGGCTTTCCTTGACTTGCCATTCGGCCCGAAGGGCGCCGGGATTTGGCGACTGCGGCCATGACTCTTCCAATCGTTGGCGATCAAATTATCAATGATCCACCTTACCATACGATCGTATGCGGTCAACCTTTAATGGAGGCCATTCCCGTCAAATGCTTTCGATTATATAATAATAGATTGATTAGTATTCCTATTGCGAATACAGAAAGTATAATAAAATAAAACCAGTCCCCGATTCTAGAATAAACTGTGTGTCGACTGCTGGAAAGTGGAAGATATCCATCAGCGACACCGGTATCCCCCAAGGCGAGTTGAACCGATGTGCGACCGTAGGCGTCATAAATCCCCGATATCCCTGTGTTGGCCGCGCGAATAAGGGGAATACCTTCTTCGATCGCGCGCATCTTGGATATCGCGAGATGTTGATAGGGTCCGGAGCTGGCGCCATACCAGGCATCATTGGTCAAATTCAAGAGGGCCTTGGGGCGATCGGCCTTCTCGCCGACCTGATTAGCGCTGACGACCTGACCGGGAAAAATGATCTCATAACAGATCAAGGGGCTAACCAGGCCAAGCCCGGCGATGTCGAGAGATGCGCGTTCTGGCCCTGGCGTGAAGTCCGCGAAGGATTGAACGACGCGTGGCAAGGGGAGCCAGGATTTAAGCGGAACGTATTCTCCAAACGGAACCAGATGAACCTTGTCGTATCGTGCATTTACAAGGCCATCGGCGCCAACCCCGATGAGTGAGTTGTGCAGTCGCCGGGGCGGCCCATGCGAGATCGACGGCGCACCGGTGACCAGGCTTCCGGCATCCGGCGCGACCGCGGCGATGGCGTGTCTGAGGTCACGGCTTTGTCCGAGAAATCCCGGCACGGCGGTTTCCGGCCAGATGATCACGGTGGGCACGGCGCCGTCCGGCAATCCGCCGTCGCGCGCGGTGGGTGTGTCGCTTCGGCTGAGGTCAAGATATTGGGCGATATGGCGGGCCCGAAGTTCGGGCTTCCATTTGTCTTTCTGCGGAATGTTGCCCTGTACCAAACGAATGACGACTGATGTGTCGACCGCGAGCGGCGCGGAGGCAAGGCGTGCCTCGCCACCGATCCAGGCGATCGCGGGAACCACCAATAAAGCCGTGCCGAATAGGCCGGGGCCCCGGGACCATGCGCGGCGCGGGCCGATGATCATCGCGACGCTCGTGGCGGCCATGAGAACGATAAGAGAAAGGCCATAGGCGCCGACCAGCGACGCCGTTTGGCTCAGCGCTTCCGAGAGGGAAAACGCATAAGCCGGTAGATTCCAGGGAAAACCGGTGAATAGGTGACCTCTGGCATACTCGGCGAGACTCCAAAGCAAGGCCAAGGCGAGGGCACGCGGCCAACCGGGCGCCGCGATCTTGGGAAGGAGAGACAGCGCGGCGGTCGGGAAGAGCGCCAGCGCCATCGGCAAACCAACCGCCGCCAGCGGCACGAAGACCGCGAACTTATCGCTTTCCACCAGCAGGGCGTTGGAGATCCAATAAAGCCCGGCAAGGTGATATCCGAATCCGAAAAGCCACCCCTGCAGGGCTGCGCGCGTGACGCTCATCTCGCGTTCCAGGCGCCACGCCAAAACCGAAAAGGATAATAGCCCCGGCAGAAAATAGACTGGCGGCAACGCGCTGGCCGCCACCGCGCCCATCACGATGGTTACAAGCGCGCCTCGCCAGCCGGGCAACGTCGCGAGAAGGGCAATGAAGTGGAAAAACCGGCCATGGACACTAGCATCGCCGGCTTGTCCGGATAGGGTGGCGGGATCGCCGGACCTGTTACCCGGCACCGTCATCTGCCGAATCGGTTGGACGGCGCACGCGGACTGATTTCAGGCGTCTTGGGTCGGCGTCGATGATCTGGAACTCAAGCCCGCTTTCGTGGCGAACGATCTCGCCGCGTTTCGCGATCCTGCCGGTGATGCTGAAGATGAGGCCCGCGACGGTGTCGACCTCCTCGCGCTCGCTATCGTTCAGCACGGGGCCGAAAAGCGCTTCCAATTCCTCCACCGTCGCCCTGGCATCGGCGGTGGCGTTCCCGTCGGGTTGGGAAATGATCTTCGGGCCTTCCTCGACGTCATGTTCATCGATGATCTCGCCGACGATTTCCTCGACCAGATCCTCGATGGTGATTAGCCCATCGATGCCGCCGAATTCGTCAACCACCAGAGCCAGATGGCGCCGGTTCAACCGCATTTCCTGCAGCAGGTCCAAGGCTCGTATCGTTGGAGAGACGAACAGCGCCTCGCGGAGCAGATCCGGAACCGTCGCCGGTTGCGCGGAATTGAGGCGCGCCAGAACGTCCTTGATATGCACGATGCCGATCGTGTCATCCAAGGTTTCGCGATAGACCGGCAGCCTCGAATGCGCCACCTCCACCATTTGCGACGCCAGTTCCTGGATCGGCGTTTTCGCGTCCACGGCGACAATATCGGCGCGCGGCACCATCACGTCCCGCGCGGAAATGTCCCGCAAACCGAGGACATTGCGGATCAACGTTCGTTCGTGCCCGTCGATCGCGACTTCGTCGACATGCTCTTCCTCGATCAATTCCTCGAGGGTGTCTCGCATCGTGGATCCGTTGGAGCCGATCCCGATCGACCGCAGGCCTCGTTTGAGAGCGCCGAACAGGCGGCCGGATTCGTCCGAGCCGTGTTTGCCGGCGGCCCCTTGGGGCGCTTGATCGTCGGACCCGATTGCTTCACGGCCTAGCGAGGCGATTGACGGGCGTGGCTGCTCGGCGCTGGTCATCACGCGTCTCCAGGCCCGGCGTTTGTTGCGGCGGCGCGAGCCCGGTAGGGGTCCGGCACTCCCAGGTCGGCGAGAATTTCGGTTTCCAAGCTTTCCATGCGTTCGGCGTCATAGTCGCCCTCATGATCGTGGCCGAGCAAATGCAGGCATCCATGAACCACGAGATGACGAACATGATCTGAAAAGGAAATTCCGAGCTCATCGCACTCCCGTTCGACGGTTTCGAAGCCGAGGATGATATCGCCCAGCGGTGCGTCCGTTCCTGGAACGACAGGAGAATGCGCGATGAAGGATAGAACATTGGTCGGTTTGTCCATGCCGCGAAAATCGCGGTTGAGACGCTGCACGGTTTCGTCATTGGCCAGGACGATGGTGACTTCTCCGACCGACGTGCCGTGATCGGCGGCGTTCCGCTGCTCGAGAACGGCGGCGGCTGATGTCTCGCAGAGGGCGGATACGTCGGCCCGGGCGCGTTCCCACGCACTGTCGGTTATCGAGACAACCACCAAGTCCGTATCGGCGGCGGTCTCGCTTCTAGCGTCCGGGTCAGGTTCCTCGGGCATGATGCTTCGAGACCTCATTTTTCGCCGTCCTTGTTGATCAACAGACCATCGCGCTTGCCGTAGGCGTCGACGATCCGCGTCACCAGTGGGTGTCGGACCACGTCGGCGGCGGTGAATTCCGTCATGGCGACGCCGGATACGCCGCGAAGCACTTCAAGGGAGTCTCGAAGCCCCGATTTCGCGCCAAACGGCAAATCGACCTGCGAGAGGTCGCCGGTCACGCACATCCTTGAGTTCTCGCCCATCCGCGTCAGAAACATTTTCATCTGCGTCGGGGTCGTGTTCTGCGCCTCGTCCAGGATGGCGAAGGCGTTGGCCAGCGTGCGTCCCCGCATGAATGCCAAGGGCGCGACCTCGATCTCGCCACTGCCCAAAAGCCGCTCGACCTGTTCGCCAGGCATCATGTCGTAAAGCGCGTCGTATAGCGGACGCAGATAGGGATCGACCTTGTCCTTCATGTCGCCGGGCAGGAAACCAAGACGCTCGCCGGCCTCGACGGCGGGCCGGGACAGAATGATGCGATCGACACGGCGACGCTTCAGCATGCTCACCGCCATGGCCACCGCGAGATAGGTCTTGCCGGTTCCCGCCGGCCCCAATCCGAAAACCAGCTCGGTTTCGGTCAGAGCCTTGATATAGGCATGCTGGTTTGGAGATCGGGGCGCGACCGGCCGTTTCCAGGTATCGAGATTGCTGGCCGTGTCCTCGAACTTGGATAGGTCGGGGCCATCGTTGGTGTCCGGGCTATTCAACGCGAAGGACACCGCGGCATCAACCGTCCCCAGATCCATCATGTCCTTGCCCTTGCCTTTCTCAAGGCGTCGGTACAAGGCCTCGAGTGTCGCGCGGGCGATCGGCGTGGACACGGTGTCGCCGGTTATCTCCACGGTGTTTCCGAAACAGGCCAAGGAGACCTTCAGTTTCTGTTCGATGCGCGCGAGGTTGCGGTCGTGTTGACCGAACAATAGCGGTAACAGTTTGTGGTCGTCGAACTCCAGGGTGAGCCGACCCCCGTCACTGTGTTTGACGTTCACCGTGTCACTTCCTCCCTTATGTAAGAAGCTTGTGTGGTTGAAGATGCATCCTCGGCGGTGATTATCCTACCGGCGAGGCTGTTTCCCAATCCCTCGGTTATGTGAACCTTGGCGATTGTTCCGAAAAGTCTATCCGGCCCCTCGAAATGCACGGATTGCATATAAGGGCCACGACCCAGTAGCTGCCCGGGCCGCTGGCCGGCGCGCTCCACCAGGACTTCCTGGGTCTGTCCGATGCTGGCCACGTTGAAGGCGCGTTGTTGGGCGCCGAGGAGTTGTTGCAGGCTTTGCAGCCGTTCAGAGCGGACCGCCTCCGGCAGTTGCTCATGCGCCGCCGCCGGGGTGCCGGGCCTTGGGCTATACTTGAAGGAATAGGCCTGGGCGAAACCCACTCGCGAGACAAGATTCAGGGTCTCGGCGAAGTCCGCGTCACTCTCGCCGGGATGGCCGACGATAAAATCCGAGGACAGCGCCAGATCAGGGCGCGCGGCCCGAAGTCTGTCGATAAGTTTCAGATAGGTCGCCACATCGTGCTTGCGGTTCATCGCCTCCAAGATCCGGTCGGAGCCGGATTGCACCGGGAGATGAAGAAACGGCATCAATTGCGGAACCTCGCCATGGGCGGCGATCAGATCGTCATCCATGTCACGGGGATGTGATGTGGTATAGCGGATCCGCTCCAGCCCATCGATCTCGGCGAGCGCGCGTATCAACCGACCCAGCGACCATTCGCGGCCGTCCGGACCGTCTCCGTGATAGGCGTTGACGTTCTGTCCCAGCAAGGTGATTTCCATCGCGCCGCCGCGTACCAGTCGCAGCGCCTCGTCGAGGATGGCCGTCGCGGGGCGGGACACCTCCGCCCCCCTTGTATAGGGCACCACGCAGAACGAACAGAACTTGTCGCAACCCTCCTGGATAGTGAGAAAGACGCTGGTTGCCGCCGTCGTCTCCTGGGGCAGGTGATCGAACTTACTTTCGACGGGAAAATCCGTGTCGATCAGCCTGGCGCCGCGCCTTTTCGAGCGCTCGCCATTCGAGGCCTTGGCGACCATTTCCGGCAGACGATGATAGGTCTGCGGGCCGAACACCATGTCGACATAGGGCGCGCGGTCGAGAATCTCCTGTCCCTCGGCTTGCGCGACGCATCCCGCGACCGCGATCAGAACATGACGCCCATTATCCAAGGCCTCGTCCTTCAGCACCCGCATCCGGCCAAGCTCGGAGAAGACTTTCTCCGTCGCTTTCTCCCGGATATGGCAGGTATTGAGAATGATCATGTCGGCCCCGTCCGCGGTCGCGACGGTCTCATAGCCGGACGGCGCCAGAAGTTCCGCCATGCGATCGGAATCGTAGACGTTCATCTGGCAGCCATATGTCTTGATGAAGAGCGACTTTTTCGTCGCCGTTTCGCGCCGCGTGCTCGGAGCCGTCATCCGGTGCCGTGCCGCGTGCGATCAGAATTAAGCGCAGGCATTCTCTCCGATTCCCGCGTATTTATCCACGAGCAACACTATCATCCGACTTCGGCAAGTCAAGCGGGCCTTGATCATGGAAGATCGGTTCCGATGCCTTGTGTGATGCATCGATGACAATGGTCGGCCAATGCCTTTCGATTGGGTAGGTCGGACGCCTTGGTCGGCTCGTGGAACCGGATAACAACCTCGGCCGCGCCGAGCGAGAGCGCCGACCACAAATGCGGCGCCAGATCCATATCGCCGAACCAAGCATAGAAGGGCCGATAGGCCCGGCCAATGGGTATGCCGTTCAGGCGCGTGTAGCGTATTGATATCGGTTGAACGACGACCGGCTCCCGTTCAACCGCCGCGAAAAGCGTGCTCTTGAAGGGAAGAACCCGACTGCCGTCACTGCTGGTGCCTTCGGGGAAGACGACAAGACTCTCGGCGGTGTCAAGCCGCCGGCGGATCGTGTCGATCTGCCCGCGTGGGTCGGATGCCTGTCGGTCAACGAAAAGCGTTCGGCAAACCCGGGCCAGGAAACCGAAAATCGGCCAACGCGCGACGTCGGCCTTGGCGACAAAGCAAGCCGGAACGATGGACCCAAGCGCGATGATGTCGAAATAGGAAACATGATTGCTCACGAACAGCGTCGCCGGGACCGACGAAGGTTGGCCGATGCAACGGACCCGCAGTCCAATGATTCGGGCCGCCAGCCGATG
>JADHLJ010000291.1 GCA_016780745.1 Alphaproteobacteria bacterium
CAGAAACAGGGCATCAGAGGTCCCCCGTTGGTCGAAACATCGATCCAGCGGCCGGGAGGACGATTCATCGTTCCAATCTCGGGGACGCTCGGCTACCATCAGGCCCGAAACCAGAGGCCATCTGGGGAATGTCGGTTCAATGCCCCGCGAGGTAGACACAGCGAAACTTGGCTTCCCGGGGCGATAATTATTCACAGTCGCGCCTGAGTCCGGTCGATCACATTGCTGTTACGAAAACAAATCAAATGCTCCGAGGAATTCCCTCTTGACTATTAAAAACTACATTATATCAAACAGTTAGATATTCTGCCTATTTTTTAGCCAACCCCATGAATTCGAAGGCGACCCGCGGCTCCGCGTCGAAACCAACAAGGTTATCAACAAGGTTATCAACAAGGATCGTGGATTAATCCCAGCCTCGGGCCAAGGCCGGTTGACGCGGTCGGTCGGGCTGGCGACAGTGCCGCCATGACCACGTCCGACACCGATCCCGCCGCCGCGATCGCTCCCCTTGAAACCAAAACCCTGGGAAGCAAAAAAAAACCGCGCCCGGACGTTGAGGCCGGCATCGCGATCATTCAGGAACAGGTCCGGAACCTGCCCAACTCGCCAGGCGTTTACCGGATGTTGGACGCCAATGGCGACGTCCTCTATGTCGGCAAGGCCCGGAACCTGAAGAAACGCGTGATAAGCTACACCGCGCCGGCGCGAATCTCCCACCGCATTTTCCGCATGGTCAGCGAAACCGCCTCGATGGTGATCGTCACCACCCATACCGAGGTCGAGGCGTTGCTTCTGGAAAGCAATCTGATCAAGCGATTGAAGCCGCGCTATAACGTGCTCATGCGGGACGACAAGTCTTTCCCACATATTCTGATCACCGGGGATCACCAGTGGCCGCGTATCATCAAGCATCGCGGTGCCCAGACCCGCAAGGGCGACTATTTCGGTCCCTTCGCCTCGGCCGGCGCGGTAAACCGGACGATCACCGCCCTGCAACGCGCCTTTCTCATCCGCAACTGCTCGGACGCGGTTTTCAACAGCCGTACGCGGCCTTGTCTGCAGTATCAAATCAAGCGCTGCGCCGCGCCCTGTGTCGATTACGTGGACGAGACCGAATATGACGAGCTTGTAAGCCAGGCCCGCGGATTTCTCTCCGGCGAGAGCGGCGCGGTCCAACGGGTCATGGCGGCGCGGATGCAGGAAGCCAGTGACGCGATGGAGTTCGAGACCGCGGCCCTGTACCGCGATCGCATCCGCGCGATGACGCAGGTGCAGGCGCATCAGGACATCAATGTCGAGGGACTGGCCGAGGCCGACGCCTTCGCCCTGCATGGCGAGGGCGGATCGAGCTGTATCCAGGTTTTCTTCTTTCGCGGCGGCAGCAACTACGGCAACCGGGCCTATTTCCCGAGCCACGACAAGAGCCACGACCCCGCCGAGGTGCTGGCCGCCTTTATCGGACAGTTCTACGACAACAAACAACCGCCCCGTCTGATTCTCGTCAGCCACGCGCTAACCGAGCAATCCCTTCTCGCCGAGGCCTTGTCGATCAAGGCAGACCGCAAGGTTGAGATCCTGAAGCCCCAGCGCGGCCCGAAGCGCAAGCTTGTGGAACACGCCCTGACCAATGCCCGCGACGCGCTTGGGCGCCGGCTCGCCGAAAGCGCCTCGCACCGGCGGATGCTCGAAGGGGTTGCCAAGGTCTTCGACCTCCAAGCCCCGCCGGAACGGATCGAGGTTTACGACAACAGTCACATCCAGGGGACCAACGCGGTGGGCGCGATGATCGTTGCCGGCCCGGACGGCTTCATGAAGAACGCCTACCGCAAGTTCAACATCCGCAATGTCGTTGGCCCAGCGGGAAAGGGCGAACCATCGCACGACGATACGGAAAACGTTCAGGGCGGCGACGACTACGCGATGATGCGCCAGGTCCTCACGCGCCGCTTCACGCGCGCTCAAAAAGAAGATCCCGATCGAGATCAGGGGACCTGGCCGGACCTTGTGCTGATCGACGGCGGCGCCGGTCAACTGAGCATCGCCATCGAGGTGGCGCGGGAACTCGGGGTCGAGGGTGTTCCGCTGGTCGCGATCTCCAAGGGCCCGGACCGGGATGCCGGGCGCGAGCGGTTTCACATGCCCGGCAAGCCCGTCAAGTCCATGCCGGAGCGCGACCCGGTGCTCTACTATCTCCAGCGCTTGCGCGACGAGGCGCATCGCTTCGCCATCGAAACCCACCGCGCCCGCCGCACCAAGGCGATCGGCCGGTCTAGCCTCGACGACGTTCCCGGCATTGGTGCCAAGCGCAAGCGCGCGCTGTTGCATCATTTCGGCTCGGCGCGCGCGGTCACCCGGGCAGGGCTGACCGACCTTGAATCCGTCGACGGCGTCAGTAAGACGGTAGCCAAGCGGATCTACGATTACTTTCACGATGACGCCTAGCGAATAAGGCCGCGGCCCGTTACATTAGGCCCCGTTAAATCAGGCGACGTGATCTCCCCTTGAACCCATGTCCACGCCGGAGCCAGACCCGCACGGATGAAACAACTCCCGAACATCCTAACCATGTCGCGTATCGCGGTGATTCCGGTGTTGATCACCCTGATCTGGATCGGCACGCCGACGCTGCGTTGGGTTGCGCTCGGGATCTATAGCTTCGCTGCGATCACGGATATTCTCGACGGCTATCTCGCGCGATCGATGAACCAGCAATCCTCGCTTGGCCGGTTGTTCGATCCGATCGCCGATAAGCTGTTGGTCGGGGGGTGCCTGCTGGTGCTCTGCGCCTTCGACTACATCACCGGATGGAGCGTGCTATCGGCGGTGATCATTCTGTTGCGCGAGATCCTGGTCTCGGGCCTGCGCGAATATCTCGCCGAGATCCGGGTCGGCCTGCCGGTCAGCCGTCTGGCAAAATGGAAAACCGTCCTGCAGATGTTCTCGCTCGGCTTTTTCATCATCGGCGACGCCAGCCCGGCGGCCATCCCCTCGGTGCTGATCGGCGACGTCTTCCTCGGTATCGCCGCCGCGCTGACGCTCTGGACCGGCTACGACTATCTGCGCTCGGGATTATTGCACGCCACCGCGCTCGACGATCAAAGCGCCGCCGCTTCCAAGGCGGAAGCCGACCCGAAAAACGCGGGCTGAGAAGGACGCCGGTATGAAAGTCTTCGGCATCGCCGGTTGGAGCGGCGGCGGCAAAACCACCTTGCTGGCGAAACTTATCCCGGCCCTCGTCAAGCGCGGGGTCTCGGTCTCGACCATAAAGCACGCGCACCACGCCTTCGACATCGACAAACCCGGCAAGGACTCGCATGTGCACCGCGAAGCCGGCGCCCGAGAGGTGATGATCTCCTCGGCCAAGCGATGGGCGCTGCTGCATGAGAACCGCGGCGAGACGGAGTTAAGCCTCGACGACATGCTTGCCAAGCTCGGTCCGGTTGACTTGGTTCTCGTGGAGGGCTTCAAACACCACCCGCATGACAAGCTCGAAGTCCATCGCGAGGGCAATGGCAAACCCCTTTTGCAGCCGGGTGACCCCCATGTCCGCGCGATCGCCAGCGATGCCCCGATAACCGAGGCGCCGGTGCCGGTATTCGATCTCGACGCGATCGACGCCATCGCGGATTTCGTACTGGCGCGCACTGGGCTTCGAGAGCAAGTGTGATAGGCTGAGGCATGGCACAGCTTAGCGACGATTGCTTCGCCTTTGGAGGCGACCTGACACCGGTCGACACGGCGCTCGAACGCCTATCCAAGGTGCTGGTCGCCGTGACCGAGCCAGAAAAAGTCGCGCTGTCGGACGCGCTTGGACGGATTCTCGCCGAAGACCTTATCGCGCCGGAACATGTCCCGCCACACGACAATTCCGCCGTCGACGGCTATGCGGTGTATTTCGACGATCTGGCCGAAGCGGGCGAAACCACGCTTCCGATCACCGGGCGGGCGGCGGCGGGTCACCCATTTCCGCGCTCCCAGGCGCGGGGCGAGGCGGTACGGATCTTCACTGGCGCGCCGATGCCCTCCGGCGATGGCGACGACGGCCCGGACACAGTGCTGATGCAGGAGGACTGCCGCGCCGATGACGCCCTGGTAGCCATCCCCCAGGGGATCAAGCGCGGCGCGAACCGCCGGCTGGCGGGCGAGGATGTGCGCGCGGGTTCGGTCATTCTGCGCGCCGGGCAGCGCCTCAGACCCCAGGAGATCGGCCTCGCGGCGGGGGTCGGTAAGTCCAGCTTGATGGTCCGCGCCTCGCTACGGGCGGCGGTCTTTTCGACCGGCGACGAGGTGCGCGAACCCGGGGGCGCGCGGGACGCGGGCGCGATCTATGATTCGAACCGCTTCACCCTCGCCGCCCTGCTGCGCGGGTTGGGGGTACGGGTCAGCGATCTCGGCATTCTGCCCGATGATCGCGAGACCATCGCCAGGGCGCTTCGAAAGGCCGCGGGCGGGCATGACGTGATCCTGACCTCCGGCGGCGTCTCCACGGGCGGCGAGGATCATGTGCGCGACGCGGTTGAGGATACCGGCTCGCTGCATTTCTGGCGCTTGGCGATCAAACCGGGCCGACCGGTGGCGCTTGGACAGGTCGGCCGAGTGCCGTTCATTGGCCTGCCCGGAAATCCGGTCGCCGCGATGGTGACCTTCCTGCGGATCGCGCGGCCGCTTATCCAGCGCCTGGCCGGGGCAGAGACCGCGCCGCCGCCTCTGTTCCAGGTCCGCGCCGGCTTCGACTACAAGAAAAAGCTGAACCGGCGCGAATATGTCAGGGTCCGTCTTGAATCGGACGCGAGCCCAGGCCACATCGCGCGTAAGTTTGAACGCGATGGCGCCGGTATTCTGTCCTCGATGGTCTTCGCCGACGGCTTGGTTGAGCTACCAGAGACCACAACGGCGGTCCGCGAGGGTGAGATGGTCGACTATCTGCCGTTTAGTGAGGTGGGATTGTGAAACTTCTGTATTTTGCCTGGGTACGCGCAAAGATCGGTATCGGCGAGGAGACCGTCTCTCCACCCGCCGAGATACGCGACGTCGCCGGCCTGATCGACTGGCTCAAGGCGCGCGGCGCCGGTGGGGCCGATGCCTTCGCCGATCTCTCGTTGATCAAGGTCGCGGTTAATCAGGACTATGTCGAACTGGACCATCCGGTCGCGGCTGGCGATGAGGTCGCTTTCTTTCCGCCGGTCACCGGAGGCTGAACGATGATTCGGGTCCAGCAAGAGGATTTTGATCTCGCCGCCGAGCTCAAGGCGATGACCGACGGCAATCACCAGATCGGCGGGCTCACCAGTTTTGTCGGCTTGGTCCGCGATATCGCCGGCGGCGAGACGGTCTCGGCGATGACCCTCGAGCATTATCCCGGCATGACGGAAAAACAGCTCGCCGAGATCGAGGACGAGGCCAACCGCCGCTGGCCGCTGGACGCCAGCCTGATCATCCATCGCCACGGGCGCTTGGAGCCGGGTGACCAGATCGTGCTGGTCGCCTGCGCCTCGGCGCATCGCGAGGCGGCCTTCGAGGCCTGTCATTTCCTGATCGACTGGTTGAAAACCAAGGCGCCGTTCTGGAAGCTTGAGGACACGCCCGACGGCGGCAAATGGGTCGACGCGCGCTCCAGCGATGATGCAGCCGCCGCGCGCTGGGCCGAAAGTTGACGCCAAGGCGTCCGTTGGTCGGCGTTGGCGTGATGATCCGGCGTGGTCCGCTGATCCTACTCGGCAAGCGTCTGTCGGGCCCTGGCGCCGGTTGTTACGGCTGGGCCGGCGGACATCTTGAGTTTGGCGAGATCCCCGAGGCCTGCGCCGTCCGCGAGGTCGCCGAGGAAACCGGCCTTGCGATCACCCAGGAGATGCTTGTCCCGCTCTGTGTCTCCAACACCACGGCCTATGGTAGCCACTACATCGATATCGAATTCCGCTGCGAGATCCTCGATGGCCAGCCCAGGGTCATGGAGCCGGAAAAACTGGAATCCTGGGACTGGTACCCGCTCGACGCCCTGCCCGCGCCGATGTTCGAAGCCGCCGCAATGGCGCTCAAGGCAATGGCGCGTGGTGACTGGTGGACGACGAGCGACTAACCCAGAACGGTCCCTGGCGAAATCGGGTTACCTCTGAGATAGGCATCCGCGGACATCGGCCCCTTGCCGGACTTCTGAACCCGGGTCAGGCGCAGCGCGCCGTCTCCGCAGGCCACGGTCAGCGCCGGATCAAGGACCGTTCCCGGATCGTTGGTCAGTTTCCCTAGATCCATGACCTCGGCGGCCAGAACCTTGAGGCGATCTCCATCAACCAGGCACCAGGCGCCCGGCCAGGGGTCCAGGGCCCGGATCACGCGTTCCAACGCCGCGGCCGGGCGGGTCCAGTCCAAGCGGCCATCTTCGCGACTCAGCTTGGCGGCATCAGTAACGCCATCTTCGGGTTGCGGCACCGCGGCGAGAGAGCCATCGAGAATCCCCGCTAGCGCTGGAGTGATAAGCCGCGCGCCAAGCTCCGAAAGTGTGTCATGCAAGCTGGCGCCGGTGGTCTCGCCGGAAATCGGA
>JADHLJ010000292.1 GCA_016780745.1 Alphaproteobacteria bacterium
CCCCGCATGCGCGAGGACGACCGGTTTATTGGGCTTTGAGAACGTCAGCGGCTTCAAGTCCGACGGTCAACTCGACGCCTGTCTAGAAGGCAACCCGACGCCTTGACGGAAATCACCAAAATTTTCCCGGACAGCAGTGCGCGCATGCGGGAACAACGGGGTCGCCTATTGCGCGGTCGGGCCCTGGTCTTTAGCCTCGGTTATGGAAGGAATTCCCGTCCGGTGGCGGGCGCGGGCTTCAAACCCGTCGAGGGGCGCGCGGCGTGTCTGGTGGGTTCGACTCCCACTTCCTTCCGCCACTCCCATCATCCGTTTAAGGCGAGATCTCGGGCGCGCGCGATCAGGGTGTAGCGGGAGCGAATGCGGGCCGCCAGTTCCACCGGCAAGTCCCCCACTTCCACCAGAGACAGGAAATTGTCCAGCGCCACGGGGAACTGTGCTTCGTGCTGGATATGCATGGCGGGCGAAGGCGTGAAGAGATAGCCGCCCCCGTCTCGCGTGATCCGCAATCCGGTAAAGCGCTCGCGCCAGGCCTGGAGGGCGGGCTCGATGTGACGCGTGTCCTTGACGCGGAGGCGGAACTCGGTCGTGAAGCCGGTTTCGGGGCCATGGCGGATGGTAAGCTCCGCGTTCTCCCCACGCGCGGTGAAGCCATGCACATCGCTTCCGCCCTCGGGCTCGCGGAGGCCCCATTCACAGTGATGGCGCACCCAGGTACCGAGCAGGCGATAGTCGATCCGGCCATTGCTGGCGAGGCTCAAGACATCGCCCGAGACGACGGGGGCAAGCGCGGCGGGAAAGCGGTCCTCGCCCGTGCTCTCGCGGAAAAGATCCAGCGGCACCTCGGTCACCCAGCGCTCGGCATCGAGAATGTCGATATCGCGGTCGGCGTAAAAGACGTGATCGGGGCCGAGAAGCCATTGCGCCTGGTCGACATAGTGGGAATGGATATCGACCATCCCGTCGCCCTGCACGTTGATATCGTAGAACCACGGTGGTCGGCGTAGCGGTCTGTTGTCGACTTTCTTCAGCAGATGGTGGCGCGAGAAAAGCTCAATCGCCGGGGCCTCGTCTCCCGTGACGAGTGCGCCAAAAACGCTTTTGGTCCCGATCACCGCGTTGCGCAGCTCGGCGACCGGATTGATCCGTCCGGTCATGATATCGACCGCGAGGGGCGCCGCCCGCGTGATCGCGTCGAGATGCGGGAGATTGGCGCTGTCGGTCATCCAGGGCTTGTCCGCCAGCACGCTGAAACCCGCGTCATGCAGGCGGTGCATCAGCGCCAGCCGGGGGCCGTTGCGGCCGGCCAGGATGACGATCTCGCCGCGGCGTTCCGTGATCAGCCGCTCCAGGGCATCGTCGCCGCGATATGCACTGATTCGCCAATGCGTCGGCGCTTCGGCGCGGGCGTTGAAGCCTTCGAGCATGGCGATGAAGGCGTCGACCTCCGGCCCCGCCGGCGCATAAACGTGAACGTCCTTGTCGACCCTCGGGTTCTCATGGAAGAACAGCAGAGCGGCGTGAAAGTGGCCGGGATCGTATACAATCAGCGAATGGGTCATGGTCGCCATTGTATCAGTTCCAAGCCAATCCGCCCGGATTTCATGGCCATTGGCGCCTCGATGATCGCGTGTTTGGCATCAATCCGTTCGCGAACCGGCGCTAGACCCCGTCATCGCCGGAGTGATAGCGTTGCCGTCGTGTCGAACCCTCGGGTGAGGCGACGCGGCGCGGTTGGAGGGCGATTCCCCACCATCCGAGCCGGATACTAACTGGATGAAGGTGAGCATGATGCCGACCACCCACTTCCCACCTGGAGACGCGCCATGGTGAGGTTGATCGATATTCCAGAGGAGACCCGTCCGCATGTCGCCAACGCGCCATGCCCGGTCTATGAGGGTAATCCCTACGTTGCCGGACCGCCGCTGGCCATGCGCCGGGTGGCGATCATCTCGACCGCCGGCTTGCAGCGCCGGGACGATCGTCCCTATGCCTTTGACGCCGACGATTATCGGATCATTCCGGGCGACACCCCGCCCGGCGATATCGTGATGAGTCATATCTCCAGCAACTATGATCGCTCCGGCTTTCAGCAGGATTACAACATCGCGTTTCCGCTCGATCGCCTGCGGGAAATGGCGACGGATGGAGAGATCGGCTCGGTGGCCGACTATCATTACTCCTTCATGGGCTCGACCCATCCGGATCAGTTGGAGGGTACCGCCCGCCATCTCGCCGGATTGCTGAAGGGTGATGGAGTCGACGCGGTGGTCCTGCTTCCAGTTTGACCGTTCTGTACGCGCGCCGTGGGCGGGCTGGGACATTTTCTGGAAGACGAGGGCGTACCGACGGTGCAGATCAGCCTGGTGCGTGAGCATACCGAGGCGATGAAGCCGCCGCGCGCCCTCTGGGTGCCCTTCATGCTCGGACGTCCGCTTGGCGTGCCCGAAGACGCTGACTTTCAAAAGCGGGTGCTGCGATCGGCCCTGGCGCTGCTGGAGCGGCCCTCGGGACCGGTGCTTGACGATTATCCCGAGGAAGCGCCCGAGGTCGTGGTCGAGGATGAGGGTTGGGTCTGTCCGATCGCGTTCAATCGCGAGGAGGATGTCAGTCTCGCCGAACGCCTGCGCCGCGAGGTTCAGCAATACCGGACCTGGTACGACCTGCATGTCGAAAAGCGGGGCCGGACCAGCGTCGGCGTGTCGGGGCTGGATCTAGAGACCTTGTCGGCGTTCCTGGCGGAATACGCCGAGGGTGGTGACGCGCCGTCTCCCAATCCGGATGTCGGCGCGGCGCGGCTGCTTCGGCTGTCGGTCGATGACCTCAAGACATTCTTCTTCGAGGCGGCGGGCGCGCAACCGGGCGCGGCGTCTCCGAAACAGTTGAACGAATGGTTCTGGACCTCGACCTCCGCCGGCGAGGCGATCATCAAGCTCTGGCGTCAGGTCAAGGACAGCACCGATAAGGATTTCAAGCGCCTATCGGTGTTGATCGTGCCGCGGGAATGGCTGCCGAAAGAGGGGTGAGTTAGCACTCGCCCTTGTTAATCATGACGGTCGCGCCTTGTTTCGGCAGGGCGCGACCGATGATTCTGGCATCGTCACCGCCGGCCAGAAGCGCGGCGAGACAGGCCTCGGCCCGATCCGCCGGCACCCCCGCCAACAGACCACCCGCCGTCTGTGGGTCGCTAAGGACCCCCATATCGACGCTCGACCACTGGCCCGCCGCCGAAAGATGGTCGAGCGCGCGTTGTCGATTGCGTGGCGCCAAGGAGCTTTCGACGCCGTGCGCCAAGACTTCCTCCACGCCGTCGAGCCGCATGATGGCACCAGCAAAGAGCTCGGCGTCACAATCCGAGGCGCGCAACATCTCCACCAGATGCCCGGCGAGGCCAAATCCCGTGACGTCGGTCATCGCCGTCGCGCCATGCGCCAGGAGGACCCGGGCGGCGGGACCGCAACCACGCTGCATTGCCGCGATCGCGCCGTCGATCCATCGCGCCTTGGCCTGTCCCCTCATTTCCGCCGCAAGCAGCGCTCCGGTGCCAAGCGGCTTGGTCAGGATCAGAACATCGCCGTCACCCAGACCGGATTTGCGGCTGAGGGCTCCCAGCTCGGCGAGGCCGTTTACCGTGAAGCCAAGGCCCGGCTCGTCGCCCTCGATGCTATGCCCGCCGACCAGCTGGACACCCTCGGTCTCGAAGACCGTGGCCGCCCCGGCGAGAAGCTGAAACAGATCCTCCGATTGCGTCGCCTCGGACCCTTCCGGCACTTGCGCAAGCGCCAACGCGGTCCAAGGCGTCGCGCCCATGGCATGGAGATCGCCGAGGCAATGGTTGGCCGCGATCACGCCGAAGACCCAGGGATCGGAAATCGGGGCGGGAAAGAAATCGATGCTCTGCAAGACCGTCTTCCCGCCGGGTGGCGTGAGGATGGCGGCATCGTCCAGATCGGACAACGCGACCGAAGCATGGCTCGAAGACAGCCGCGCGAGGGCCTCCGACAACGGCTTGGCGCCGAGTTTGGAACCACATCCCTTGCAGCGCATGACGTCCGCGACATCGTGATCCCGTAGCGCCGGGACCGGCTCGCCGGCATGTCCCTCACCCATTGCCGGGAGAGTCGCATAACGGGCCATGAAACGCCGGTCGATCCAGTCCTTCCATCGCCATGCCCAGGCGCCGGAGAGCGCGAGGCCGCCGCGCGTCGCCACGGCGTGGCGCGGACCGGTGGCGATCAACCTCAGAAACCGGCGTTGTGGCTTAAAGGGACGGGTCGGCTGGCCCAAGAGTTCCCGCCGCAGGTTATCCGCGAGCACACCCCCCTGGCGCACCGCGTAGACGCCCGAGCGCGGCAGGGTCGTTCCCTCGATCATCGCCGCGTCGCCCGCCGCGAAAATCTCCGGATGACTGACCGAGCGCAGATGGTCGTCGACCTGGATAAAGCCGCCCTCGTCGCGCGCCAATCCCGTCTCGGCCAACCAGGCCGGCGCCGCCGCCCCGGTGGCCCAAACCGTGATGTCGAACGCAAGATGGCTTCCGTCGTCGAGGGTGACACCCGTCGGGCCGACCGACGCTACGGCGTGGCCGGGTCGCGTGCTAATGCCGCGGCCCGCCATCACCGATGTGAGGATTCTTCGGGCCCGCGGTCCCAGCCCCGCCAGGATCTGGGGACCAGCCTCGAGCAGAGTAAGGCTATGGTCGGTTTCGGCGCCAAGACGGTGACTGAGCGCGAGAACAACCTCCACTCCCGCCGCGCCGCCGCCGACAACCCCGACCCGAAGCGGTTTGCCGGTGGCGTCGGTTGTGAATTCGGCGACCAATTCGGCCCATCTCCGGAGGAATTGATCGATGGGTTTGACCGGCACCGCATGCTCCACCGCGCCCGGCACGGCGAATGTATTCGGCGTGGAGCCGATGTTGAGCGAGAGAAGGTCATAGGCGAGGGCGGGCCTGCCCGAAAGCTCAATACGCCTGGCGTCGGGGTCAAGTCCAATGGCGCGCGCGCGAATGAACCGCGCCCCGGCCGCGGCGGCGAGACGGCGAAGATCGATGTGGATCTCGTCCGCCTCGTAATGACCCGCGACATGACCCGGCAGCATTCCGGAATAGGCGCTGGTCGAGTGCTCGGAAATCAATGTTACCCGCGCGCCCGCCAGGCGCCGCATCGCGAACTGGCGCAACACCTCGATATTCGAGTGGCCGCCGCCGACCAGCACCAGATCCGTCAAAATGGGGGAACTTCGCAAGATCGATCCGTGGGGCTACGCGCGTGTGAGGAAGTCTCACACTAGGCGCGCGCCGCGTCACAATTCAATGGCCGACGACCGCCAGGGCCGCTTGCGCACCGTTTTGTGTTTTTCGTATCGCTCGCTGTTCGCGGTGTAGTGGCTTGATGAAATTTCTTCCTCGGGGCCGCTGTCTCCATCGTCGACCTCGCGAAAGCGCATCTAGATCTGGGAAGTTTTACCGTCGTCCTCGCGTATGCGGGGACCTCTGAAAAGCGGCGGGCCCGGTCACTATTTCAACCAAACAAAGGGGTCCCCGCCTTCGCGAGGACGACGGACCTAAAAGGCTGGTTAAAATTCACGAACCCGTCAAACCGGCTTGTCGCCCTTCACCACCACGCGATGCACCGCGCGCTTTTCCTTGGCGGCGTCATAGGGCTCGACACAGTGCATGGTGCACCGGTTGTCCCACATCAGCACGTCATTGACCCGCCACTTATGGCGATAGATGTACTGAGCTTGGGTCGCGTGCGCCTCCAGCTCGGCGAGCAGAGCCTCACCCTCGCTCCTATCCATGTCGACAACATGGCTTGCGTGATTGCCGACATAAATTGCCTTGGCGCCGGTCTCCGGATGAGTGCGCGCCAGGGGGTGATCGACCGGCGGCGCGGCGGCCATTTCCTCTTCCGTGGCCGGACGCTCGCCGGATTTCAGACGGCTGCGCCCCCAGTCATGGATGGCCCGTAATCCGCCGATCTTGTTCTTTGTCGGCTCCGGCAAGGCCTCATAGGCGCGGGCGGTATCGGCGAATAGCGTGTCACCGCCCTTACTCGCGATCGCCGGCGAGCGCAGGACCGTGGTGAGCGACGGGGTCGCGGTATAGGACTTGTCGGTATGCCAGACCAGGGTGCCCTTTTCCGGATGCACGCCAGTAGTCTTGCCGTCGGCCTTCACGTTGGAGAAGACCTGGACGTTCGGCATCCCCTTCTGGCGTGTCGACTTGTTGATATGGCCGTCCAGCTCGCCGAACCGCGCCGCGAAGGCTTGATGCGGGGCGTCCTCCAGCGGTTGATCGCGGAACACCAGGACCTTGTGGTCGAGAAACGCCTGGTGGATCACCGCGAACTCGGCGTCCGAAACCCCATCGGCGAGGTTGATGCCGGTGATCTCGGCGGCGAAACCATGGGCATGTGGGGAGACGGTCACGTGATCGGCGCTGTTGGACTCGATCGCGGCGGCGTCGGCCATGTCTGATCCTCCTTGGCGAAATTCCACGCGCCGAGGGTAGCAAACTTATCGGTTCGAGCGTTGGTC
>JADHLJ010000293.1 GCA_016780745.1 Alphaproteobacteria bacterium
GATGTGATCATGGAATATTACGAAGGCAAGATCGAGGTGGATGAGAAATCCGACGGCTCTCCCGTCACCGCCGCCGATCGGGCGGCCGACGCGGTGATCGTACCGGCGCTTCGGGAGCTGACGCCGGATATCCCCGTGGTTTCCGAGGAAAGCGTCGACGCGGGGGATATACCCGACGTCACCGGTGGCACCTTCTGGCTTGTCGATCCCTTGGACGGCACCAAGGAATACATCAACCGCAACGGCGACTTCACCGTCAATATTGGTCTGATCGTCGATGGCGTTCCCAAGCTCGGCGTGCTGATGACGCCGGTTAACGGACTGGCCTGGGCCGGCACTGTCGGCGAGGGCGCGTTTGAGGAAGCCGCCGACGGAACCAGGCACCCGATCACGGTGCGCGCGCCGGATCCGAACGCGCTTGTCGTCGTCGCCAGCCGCTCGCATCGGAGCCCGGAGCTCGAGGACTATATCGCCGCGCGTCCGGTCAAGGAGTCGATCTCACGCGGCTCGGCCCTGAAATTCTGTCTAGTCGCCCGCGGAGAGGCGGATCTGTACCCCCGCACCGGGCCGACCATGGAATGGGACACCGCCGCCGGCCATGCGGTGCTCCTGGCGGCGGGCGGCTCGATGGAGATGTTCGAGGGCGGAGAGTTCCGCTACGGCAAGCCGAAATTTCTCAATGGTTGGTTCGTGGTGCGCGGCGGCTGAACGCGCTCACCACAAGATTGCATGAACAGGGAGACTACAAGATGAAGGCCGTGACCGTTACCGATGATGGCGTCAAGATCCTGGACGCGCCGACACCGAAGCCCAACGCGACGCAAGTCCTGGTGCGGGTCCGGGCCTGTGGGCTCAACCGCGCCGACCTGATGGTGGCGAGCGGCATGGCCCATGGCGCGGTCGGCGGCGCCGGCACGATTGTCGGGATGGAAGTTTCGGGAGAGATCGCCGAGGTCGGCTCCGAGGTTTCCGGCTTCGCGGTCGGTGACCGTGTCATGTGCTCCACCGCGTCGGCCTGGGCGGAATACGCCGTCGCCGATTATGGCCGGACCGTGAAAATTCCCGATACGAACATGAGCTACGAGAAGGCCGCGACCCTGCCGGTGGCCTTGCAGACCATGCATGACGCGGTGGTCACCCACGGCGCGCTGACGCCGGGCAAAACGATCATGATCCAGGGAGCCAGCTCCGGCGTCGGCATCATGGGCATGCAGATCGCCAAGCTGAAGGGTGCCTCCCTGGTGGTGGGAAGCTCAACCAACGCGGAACGCCGCGGGCGGCTCTCCGATTTTGGCGCCGATCTCGCGGTCGATCCAAGCGATCCGTCTTGGGTCTATCAAGTGCTCGAGGCGACCGACGGCCGCGGTGTCGACACCATCGTTGACCAGGTTTCGGGCTATGTCGCGAACCAGAACCTCGCGGCGACCGCGATCCTGGGACGGATCGTCAATGTTGGCCGGCTGGGCGGGTTCTCGGGCGACTTCAACTTCGATCTGCACGCCGCCCGGCGCATCAGCTATATCGGCGTGACGTTCCGAACCCGCTCGATCGAGGAGATCCGCGAGATCGTGCGGCTGACCTGGGAGGATCTGGGCGACGCCGTGGTCCGGGGCGATCTCTCGCTACCAATGGACCGCTCCTATCAGATCGAGGAAGTCACCGACGCGCTCGCTCGCATGAAGGCGAACGAACATTTCGGCAAGATCACCCTGTCGGTCGGTTAAGAAACAGGAAGTGACGCCGGGTATCGAGTCCCGGCGTCACTCCACTATCCCTTGCTCTAGGCCGCGCGGCCCGACGGACGGCGGGCGCGTTTGTGTCCCCCGGGCTTCCGGGGCGTCTTTGCAACCGCGGGAGCGGCGGCTTGCCTTGCGCCGCGTCCGCGATGGCCTTGTTGCCTCGGTCGCTTTGTCGTGCCCGGATCATTGGCGATCTCGGTCGAGTGATAGGGATGATCCGCGAAAATCGGGACCGATTGTCGGATGGTCTTTTCGATGTCGCGCAGCAGTGACTTCTCGTCCAGGTCACAGAACGCGATCGCCACCCCACCCGCGCCGGCGCGGGCCGTCCGGCCTATCCGATGCACATAGCTTTCCGGCTCGTTCGGCAGGTCGAAATTCACCACATGGGTGACCCCTTCGACATCGATGCCGCGGGCCGCGATGTCGGTTGCCACCAGAGCACGGATATCTCCGTTCCTGAACGCGTCCAGTGCCCTTTGCCTGGCGTTTTGAGCCTTGTTACCGTGAATCGCGTCAGCCTCGATCCCGCTCTTTTGCAATTGTTTGGCGACCCGGTCCGCGCCGTGTTTGGTGCGGGTGAACACCAAAACCCGCTCGATCGACTCGTCGTTCATCAGATCAACCAGAAGAGCCCGCTTCTTGTCCTTGTTCACGAACAGGACGCGTTGTTCGATCTTCTCGACGGTGGTTGCCGCGGGCGTCACCTCAACCCGGATCGGGTCATCAAGCATGGTGGCGGCCAGGGTGGCGACCGGGCCAGGCATCGTCGCCGAGAACATCAGGGTCTGACGCTTCATCGACAATTTAGCCACAATCTTTCGCACGTCGGGAATGAAACCCATGTCGAGCATCCGGTCGGCTTCATCAAGGACGAAGACCTCGACATTCTCCAAACGGATATGATCTTGCTCCATCAGATCGAGCAACCGACCGGGCGTGGCGACGAGGACATGGATGCCTTGCGCCATCATCTTGATCTGCGGGCGGATTGACACGCCGCCGAAGACAACGCCGGTGCGCAGGCCGAGATAGCGGCCATAGGTCCTCAAACTGTCGTGGATTTGCCCGGCCAACTCCCGGGTTGGCGCCAGGATAAGACCGCGTGGGCGCCGGTGGTCCGGTTTACCGGCTTCCCTGCCCAAACGGTTCAAAAGCGGAAGCGCGAAAGCGGCGGTCTTGCCGGTGCCGGTTTGCGCGACCCCCAACAGATCGCGTCCCTCCATCAGCGGCGGGATGGATTTTTGTTGGATCGGAGTCGGGGTGGTGTAACCGGTTTCGTCGATGGCCCGAAGAATCGATTTAGCCAACGGAAAGTCCGTGAACGTTGTCATATAGTGTGTTCTTTCTTGGAACGAAATATCATCGCGCCGCCCCGATTTTCGGGACGGTTAGCGCGCAAGCACGATGCAAGCATTGGCGGCGCAACTCGCATGAAATGCAGTTGGCCTAACGAAACGCCTACATTTGTCGGAAATAAACGGGGCCGGAAGTGCCAATATTTGGCCCGGCGATCGATCGGTATTCGACCTTGAAGGAGCATCGCTACGGACACATAAGGGACCGATGACGTCAATTGTCAAGTTTTATCGAAACACCAAGCCAATTTTTACATCGAATTCAAAAGGTTATTCCAAGGCCCCGAAGAACGGAATTTATGCCCTGGTGATTGATTTGATCTTGGAGCGGCGCTGGCCGGATCGATGGGCGATTTCATTGTCCTGGGACTCGATGGCGGTGCGGGCGAGGTCATCAATTGAATCGCCGTAGGACTCATCAAGTTGTTCATTGCCAACTTTACGGTTCGAGGTCACCGACCCGTCCTCGTAGGTGACGTTGAACATCATGAACGCCGGTCCCTTCCCGTTGGATTTGCGACGCGCCATGGGATTTCCCCTTTTGCAGCGGATCGACGGACGCGATCCCGATCTGGTGCCCTGTCATATTGATTGACGCGCCGAGACTCAAGCCTCGCGCGCGGATTTTTCCTCGATCCGCCCTTTTCCGGGCAGCGACCAGGCTTCGACGCGGTCCGGAGATGCGAAGTCGCGACCCTCGTTCGAGGTCCGCGCTTCTCCGGAACAAGGTCGAGCCCGAAAACTTAGGCCGTCGCCGCGATCTTCAGGTCCAGTTCCTCGATCATCACGTCGCGCATGGCGAATTTTTGGATCTTTCCGGTGACCGTCATCGGGAATTCATCAACGAAACGGATATAGCGCGGGATCTTGTAATGGGCGATCTGGCCCTGGCAGAAGGCGCGGACCTCGTCCTCGTCCAGGGTTTCGCCGTCGACCACGTTGATCCAGGCACAAAGCTCCTCGACGAAACGCGGGTCCGGCACGCCAAAGACCTGGACGTCGCTGATCTTGGGATGGCGATAGAGATATTCCTCGATCTCGCGAGGATAGATGTTCTCCCCGCCCCGGATCACCATGTCCTTGACCCGTCCGACGATATTGACAAATCCCTCGCCGTCCATGGTCGCCAGATCGCCGGTATGCATCCAGCCGGCGACGTCGATCGCCTCGGCGGTGCGCTCCTCATCCTCCCAATAGCCATGCATGACGTTATAGCCGCGCGCCAACAGCTCGCCGGTGGTGCCGGGCGGGACGATGCGGCCTTCTTCGTCGACGACCTTGGCCTCTACATGCGGGAACACCCGGCCAACGGTGGAGACCTGCTTTTCCATCGGGTCATCGGTCTCGCACATGGTGATCACCGGGCTGGTTTCGGTCATGCCGTAACCGATGATCATCTCCGAGCAATGCATGTCGGCGACCACCTGTTTCATCACCTCGATCGGACAGGGCGAGCCCGCCATGATGCCGGTGCGCAGGGACGACAGATCAAACTCGCCGAATCTCGGATGCGCCAACTCGGCGATGAACATGGTCGGCACCCCGTGCAAGGCCGTGCAGCGTTCCTCGTGCACCGCTTCCAGCACCGACAGCGGCTCGAACGCCTCGCCGGGATAGATCAGCGCCCCGCCATGGGTCAGGACCGCGATGTTCGAGAGCACCATGCCAAAGCAATGATACAACGGCACCGGCACGCAGAGCCGATCCTCGGGGGTGAGTTTCAAGCCCGCGCCCGTGAAGTAGCCATTGTTCAAAATGTTGAAATGGCTGAGCGTCGCGCCCTTGGGAAATCCGGTGGTGCCACTGGTGAACTGGATGTTGATCGGGTCGTCGAATTGCAGCAGTCCGGCGAGTTCCTCTATCCGCGCGTGATGGGTCGGGTTGGCCAGGCCGGCGATGTCGGTGAAGTTATAGAAGCCGGCCGCCGTCTCGTTACCGATCTGAATGGCGCTCAACAGATGTGGCAGACGTGCGCTTTTCAGTGACCCCGGCGCGCAACCATCGATCTCTGGGGCCAGCTCGCGCACCATCGCGACATAGTCGCTGGACTTGAAGGTACTGGCGAGGATCAGAGCCTTGGCGCCAACCTTATTCAGCGCATATTCCAGTTCCGAGACACGGTATGCCGGATTGATGTTCACCAGAATAAGACCGGCCTTGGCGGTGGCGTATTGGGTGACCACCCATTCGGCGTTGTTCGGCGACCAGATGCCGATCCGATCGCCCGGCTCCAGGCCCAAAGCCAGAAGGCCGGCGGCAAAGGCATCGACCTCGCGCTTGAGATCCGCGTAGGTCCAGCGAATATTCTGGTGCCGGACAATCAGCACGTCGCGATCCCCCCAACGCGCCGCCGCGTTGTCGAAGTTCTCGCCCAGGGTCTCGCCGAGCAGCGGCTTGTCGCTGGCGCCATGAACATAGCTCTGGTGAAGCATGCCGTTTCCTCTTTCCCTGTTTTTCACATCGCCGGCGCCGGGTCTTGGACGACCCTGTTTCAAGCGGCAATGAGCCGATTTGTCTGGAATCTTAGCAAAGCAGGCAGTCAGGTTCCACCACCCTCGCCGCGGGTGAAATCGCGTGTCTGGTTCCACCCGCGCCAGGGAGCGGTTACCATGCCTCGACACACCGCCAGAGAACCAGCAGTTAAGGAAATTTCGGCATGCTCGATGATCCGCCCCTTCTCACCGTCAGGCGCCCGACCCGCCGCCCGACCCAGACCCAGATCGATGCTTTCAAGGGCGCGATGACCGGCAATGTCGCCGACTGTCTCGGTGGGCGCGGCGCCATGGCGCATTTCATCAAGCCGCACGACCCGTCGATCGCCGTGACGTGTGGGCCGGCGCTGACCTGTTTCGCCTATCCCGCCGACAATCTCGGGGTGATCGCGGCAATGCATCTGGCGCAAGCGGGCGATGTCATCGTCTGCGCCAATGACGCCTATACTACCACTGCTCTGGTCGGGGATCTGGTCTGCGGCATGATGAAGAACAAGGGCGTCGCGGCGCTGGTGACCGATGGGATGATCCGCGATCAGATCGGGATCGAGCCGTGGAAACTCCCGGTGTTCCATCAGGGTATTACGCCGAACTCGCCGGCCAAAACCGGCCCCGGCACGGTGGGCCTTGCGATCACCATCGGCGGCGTGACCGTCGAGACCGGCGACATGATCGTCTGTGATCGTGACGGCGTCGTCGTGGTGCCGTTTGATCAGATCGACGCGGTGGCGGCGCAACTGCCGAAACTGGTCGCGGCCGAGGCCGAGGTGGAAGCCAAGGTGAAAGCCGGTATGAGCGAGCCCGGCTATATCGCCGAGATGATGGCCTCCTCGCAAACCCGTTACGTGGACTGACCCATGGCGGCGCGAGAACATCCAAGGCGCAACGCCAGGGTCGAAGCGAGGCCGCTTGGCTATGCGTTGGGGGGCG
>JADHLJ010000294.1 GCA_016780745.1 Alphaproteobacteria bacterium
ATCAGTAAACCACCACCGAGCGGATCGACTCGCCGGCATGCATCAGATCGAAGCCCTTGTTGATGTCCTCGAGCGGCATGGTGTGGGTGATCAGATCGTCGATGTTGATCTTGCCCTCCATGTACCAGTCGACGATTTTCGGCACGTCGCGCCGACCCTTGGCGCCGCCGAAAGCCGTGCCCTTCCAGACCCGGCCGGTAACCAGTTGGAACGGGCGAGTGGAGATTTCCTGACCGGCGCCGGCGACACCGATGATGATGCTCTCGCCCCAGCCGCGATGCGCGCATTCCAGCGCCTGACGCATGGTGGTGACGTTGCCGATGCACTCAAAGCTGTAATCGGCGCCGCCGCCGGTGATGTCGACCAGATAGGGGACCAGGTCTCCCTCGACTTCCTTGGGATTGACGAAATGGGTCATGCCGAACTTTTCGCCCAGCTCCTTGCGAGCCGGGTTCAGGTCCACGCCGACGATCTTATCGGCGCCGACCATGCGCAGGCCCTGGATCACGTTGAGGCCGATGCCGCCGAGGCCGAAGACAACGCAATTGGAGCCAGGCTCGACACCCGCGGTATTGACCACCGCGCCGATGCCCGTGGTCACACCGCAGCCGATGTAGCAGATCTTATCGAAAGGCGCGTCCTCGCGGACTTTGGCCACCGCGATCTCGGGCAGAACCGTGTAGTTCGAGAAGGTCGAGCAGCCCATGTAGTGGTACAGGGTCTCGCCACCGATCTTGAAGCGGCTGGTGCCGTCCGGCATCAGGCCCTGGCCCTGGGTCGCGCGGATCGCGGTGCAGAGATTGGTCTTGCCCGACAGGCAGGACTTACACTGGCGGCATTCCGGCGTGTAGAGGGGGATCACATGGTCGCCTTTTTTGACGCTGGTCACGCCGGCGCCGACCTCGACCACCACGCCCGCGCCCTCATGGCCCAGAACCGACGGAAAGATCCCCTCGGGATCACCACCGGACAGCGTGAATTCATCGGTGTGGCAGATGCCGGTGGCCTTGATCTCGACCATGACCTCGCCCTCGCGTGGGCCGTCCAGAGTGACGGTCTCGATGCTGAGCGGTTTTCCGGCGGCGGTTGCGACCGCGGCTTTGGTTTCCATGACTTCCTCCTCGTGACGCGGCGCGTCGTGTTCTTGGGCTTTTCGAGACGCGAGCGCGTCGCCTTCTTGCCTAATCAGTGTGGACCTGGGCGACTGGGCCTGGCGCTATCCAAGGTTCATCGCGAAAAGAACCAGGGAGCCGAGCGAGATCGCGCCGATCAGCCATACGGACCAATGGGTTCCCGGATAGACGTTCTCTTCAACATTCGGTTGGTTGGCCATGTTCAAATCTCCTTGTTCGGCACTGGATTCGGTCTTGGTTGATTGAGGTTCGGACGCGGGCGCCGGAGCGGCGTCGGATGTCTCGGCGGCGGTGGGCGTCGCGGGCGCGTCGTCATTGCTCGCGCCGGCCTCGACGAGGGCGCCGAAGGTCTGGAAGAACTCTCCAGCCATTTTCTTGGCGGTGGAATCGATCAGGCGCGAGCCGATCTGCGCCAGCTTGCCGCCGACCTGGGCGTCGACCACGTAGCTTAGCGTCGTGGCGCCATCCTCGGCGTCGGAAAGTTTGACCTCGGCGCCGCCCTTGGCGAAACCGGCGGCCCCGCCCTTGCCCTCGCCGGAGATCTTGTAACCGTTCGGCGGATCGAGATCGGACAACGTCACCGCGCCGGTGAACCGGGCCTTCACGGGGCCGACCTTGGCCGCGACCTTGGCGGTGAAACCGGAATCCGAGGTTTTCTCGAGTTCCTCGCAACCAGGAATGCATTGCTTCAACACATCGGGATCGTTGAGCGCGTCCCAGACCGCCTGGCGGGACGCCTTGATCAAATAATCGCCGGTCATGTCCATGGAACGAGGCCCCTGGTTCGCGCTGATGAAGTCATCATGGTCGATCTAACATCATTTGCCGCGCCTTGCCACATCCGCGCGCCATCTTAGCTGGCGCCGTAGGCCACGATCAGGCCGAGGAGCAACAGCGCCGAGATCCAGGCAACCCCGCTGCCGACCCGGGTGGTGCCGCCCATCACCCCAAGCGGGCCGAACTCGCCCCGGCACAGGGATATGAAGGCGCCAATCAAGCGGATCAAGGCCGAGGTGGCCCAACCGTAAGCTCGGTCAATGAGACGGCCGATGGCGAGGAAGGTTGCCTTGGCGGCGCGCCGATAGAACCAATCGGTATCCAGGTTGATGGAGCGAAAATTCGCCGGATAGACCCCCGCGAGCATCAGCATCACGACCGCCAGCGCCGCGAAGGCTAGCAACTGGAGCTGGTTGATCACGTGATAGGTGCTGTAGGCCACGTATTCCACGGGGAAGGGAAGCAAGGCGTAAAGCGCTTGGGGATAGACGCCGATACCAAGGCACAGCGCCGAGGTGAGACCCATGGCGACCAGCATTGGCAAGGGGGCTTCCTTGGGTCGTTTGCCGCTATCGGCGCCGAAAAAGGCGAAATACGGGACCTTGATACCGGAGTGCAGGAAGGCACCGGCGGAGGCGAGCACCAGGGCCAGCCAAACGAACCAGTAACCCTCGCCGGCGGTGGCCGTCAGGGTCATCGACTTGGTCACGAAACCCGCGAGCAACGGCATGCTGGAGATCGACGCGGCGCCGACAAGGCAGAACCCAGCTGTCCACGGCATGCTTTTATAAAGCCCGCCAAGCTCGGAGGCATTCACGGTTCCCGTTCGGAACAGGACCGCGCCCATGGTCATGAACAGCAGGCCTTGATAGAGGACGCTCGCGAAAGCGTGGGAGATCGCGCCGTTCAGCGCCAATTCCGTCCCAATCCCGATGCCGACGACCATAAAGCCGAGCTGGTGGTTGAGGCTGTAGGCCAGGACCCGGCGCAGATCATTCTCGATGATGGCGAAGAGGATGGGGAACACCGCCATCAACGCGCCCATCCAGATCAGCATCTCGGTCCCGGCATAGGAGCGGGCGAGGGCGTAGATCGCCATTTTGGTGGTGAAGGCCGACAGGATTACTGTCCCGCTGACAGTGGCTTGGGGATAAGCATCCTGGAGCCAGTTATGCAGCAGGGGGAAGGCGCATTTGATGGCGAAAGCCAGCAGGATCAGGCCGCCGCCCGGCGTGTCCAGGCCGAGATGATCAAACGCGATCGACCCGGTCCCCGCCACATGCACGAGAACGCCGCTGAGCAGGATCACGCCGGCGGTGATCTGGATGATCAGATAGCGCATGCCGGCGCGATAGGCGCGTTCGGTCCCCCGGGCCCAGATCAGGAAGACCGAGGCTACGGCGGCAAGCTCGAAAAATACGAACAGCGTGATCATGTCGCCGGCGAAAACCGCCGCCACGGCGCTGCCGCCATAGATCTGGCCCGCCGCCCGCTGGGTTCGGTCGACGCTGTCGCCCATGGCGAAGACGTTGCACAGGAAAACCGAGATCAAAAAGATCGTGCCGAACACCCGCGCCAGGGCGTCCAGCCGGAACGTCTCCAACTCATAGTCGAGAAACGCGATCGGCGCGTGAGTGCCGAGGTCGACACCAAAGAGATAGCCGAGCATGACCAAGGGCGCGGCGATGACGAACCAGCGCCCGGCATTGGCCGGCAGCGCCGCCGCGACAATACCCGCCAGGATCAGCACGATCCCCGGATTGAGAGGGAGGAAAAGCTCAGCCATCGCGGTCATAGTAATCCTCGTCCCGCTTAAGGAAGACGCGAATGAGCTTGGCGCCGAGCACCAAGGCGACGCCGACGACAAAGGCGTAGAGCGCGTAGAAGCCGAATGTCTCTTCCAACCAATGCACCGGATGCTTCACGTAAAAGGCGTCGGCGAGGAACAGCGCCGCGCAGAGGACGAAAAGCGCGATGGCGAGCTTGCGAAGATTCGCCTTGTCATCCAGCCAGCGCTTGGGCTCGTCGGTGCCCGGGCCGGTGGGAGGGATGTGATGGGATTCCGTCATCGCTTCCTCACTCGACAATCGGGCGGAGCAAGTCGATCACGTCGCTCGCGTAGAAGAATAGGATCAGACAGCCAAGCGCCGTCAGGCACGGCGGCAGCACGCAGAGCAGGGGCGCCTCGGCGATCCCGCCCCGGCCGGGCGTCGCGGCCGCGCCAACCGATTGCGGCGCCGGCTCCGGACTGGGCGAGAAGAAGCCGCGTGCCACGATGGGCATGAGATAGGCGACGTTCAGCAACGAGCTGACCATATAGACGCCGACAACCAGCAACACTCCGGTGTCGGCGGCGGCCAGCGCCAGATACCATTTCGACCAGGTCCCGGCGAGCGGTGGCAGGCCGATGATACTAAGCGCGCCGATGCAAAACGCCGCGAAGGTAAAGGGCATTGCGCGACCGAGGCCCCGCATATCGCTGATCTCGGTCTTGTGGGTGGCGACATAGATCGCGCCGGCGCACATGAACAGCGTGATCTTGCCGAGTGCGTGGGTGGCGATATGCAACGCGCCGCCTAGAATGCCGAGGCTGCTGGCCAGTGCCGCGCCAAGAATTATGTAGGATAGCTGACTGATCGTCGAATAGGCCAGCCGCGCCTTCAGATTGTCCTTGCTCATCGCCACCAGGGACGCCGCGAGGAGTGTGAAGCTGGCCGCCCAGATCAACCAGGTGGACGCTCCGGTTTCGGCGAGCAGATCGATACCGAAGATATAGATGACGACCTTGAGAACCGTGAACACGCCGGCCTTCACGACCGCGACGGCATGCAGCAGCGCGCTGACCGGTGTCGGTGCCACCATGGCCGAGGGTAGCCAGCGGTGGAACGGCATCAACGCCGCCTTGCCGATCCCAAACATGTAGAGCGCCAGCAGGAACGGCAGCAGGGTTGGGTCGATCTTGTCGCGCAGGATGCCGCCGGCGGTGAAATCCAACGTCCCGGCGGTGAACCAAGTCCAGATGATCGCCACCAATTGGAAGCCGATGGAAGTGCCGATCAGGAGCCCGATATAGATCCGGGCGCCAGAGCGCGCCTCGGCATTTTCCTTATGCGCGACAAGAGGATACGTCGATAGGGTAAGGATTTCGTAAAAAATGAACAGCGTGAACATATTGCCCGCGAAGGCAATGCCCATGGCGCTGGCGATGGCGATGGCGAAACAGATATAAAAGCGGGTCTGCTTGTGCTCGTCATTGCCCCGCATATAGCCAATTGAATAGAGCGAATTGATGATCCACAGCCCCGAGGCAATGCACCCGAAGAGCATTCCCAGCGGCTCGATCTCCAGCATCAATGGTAGGCCGGGCATCACTTCAATGAGAGAGAGCGTCGGACGTCCACCGTCGAGAACCTCTTGCAACAGACCCAGGACAACCGTGAACAGGATCACCGCCGTGGCCAGGGTCACGGCCTCGCGCGCGTTCGGATAGCGCCCCATCAACGCGATGCCGATACCGCCAAGGGATGGGATCAACAGTGTCAGGGCGAGGGCCAACTCGGTGCTCATGACCCACCTCCAAGGAAGGTCGTCGCGACCCTACCGGCGACGGATGTCGTCAGCTCGGCGTTGATGCCGTAGTAGAAGTTAGCGAGTACCAGGACCCAGAGCGGGACCAGCATGGAAAGCGGCGCCTCGGCGACCGGCGTGCGGCCCTCGGGCGCCTGGCCGATATAGGCGGCCTCAATGATCTTCCAGATGTAGATCACCGCGAGGAGTGAGCTGGCGACAACCAGCAGCACCACCGGCCACCATCCATTCGCGACCGCGCCGAGGATAAGGTGCCACTTGCTAATGAAGCCGACGGTCGTCGGCACGCCGATCAGGCTCAGACCCGCGCCGACCATGGCGGCGAAGGTCCAGGGCATCTCGCGACCCAGGCCACGCACGCCGTCGATCGTCACCGTGCCGATCCGCAGCGCCACGCAGCCGAGCGCCATGAATAGGGCGCCTTTCATCAGCGCGTGATTGAACAGGTGCAGCACCGTGGCGGTCAGACCCGCGATATTCCCGAGCGCCACGCCGAGCACCATGTAACCGAGCTGGGCGACGCTGGAATAGGCGAACAGACGCTTGAGATTAGTCTGGAAGATCGCCGCTCCCGAACCGGCGAACATCGCCAGGATCGCCAGGGGAAGGAATATGTACTCAAAGGTCAGCGGCACGAACCCGTAGGTCGGCCCGAACACGGTGAACAGGAACCGCAACACCACATAGACCGAGACCTTGGTCGCGGTCGCCGCCAGGAAGACGGTCACCGTCGACGGCGCGTAGGTATAGGCGTTCGGCAGCCATGTATGCATCGGGAACATCGCGAGCTTGAGGCCCATGCCGACAATGATGAAGGCAAAGCCGGCTTGAACGACCCGGCTGTCGGAGAGCGGCTTCAGTCGCTCGGCTAGATCGGCGATATTCAGGGTGCCGGTCACCATGTAAAGCATGCCGATACCAATGACGAAGAAGGTCGCGCCGACGGTTCCCAGAATGAGGTAGTTATACGCGGCGGTCAGGGCCCGCCGGTCCTTGCGCGCGCCCGACGCGACC
>JADHLJ010000295.1 GCA_016780745.1 Alphaproteobacteria bacterium
TCGTAACCGAGGTCATTGGACCGGAAGATTTCCCGAACCGCGTCTCGGCGATCATTGATCATCTCTCGCTTTTCGGCGACCCAATTCGACAGGTTGTTCAACCCGAAAAGCGCGGCGTCCTGGGCGATCCGCGGCGCGCAGATCGAGATCGTGTCCATCACCTTGGTCACGGCGGCGATGGTGTGTTCACCGGCGATGACCGATCCGACCCGATAGCCCGGAAGACTGAACGCCTTGGAAAAACTATAGAGCTGCACGACGGTGTCGCCCCATCGTTCGTCCTTGAACAGATCATGCGGAGGCCCGTCGTCGAGAAAATCCTTGTAGGTCTCGTCGACGATCAACGCGATCCCGCGCTCGGCCGCGAGGTCACGAAACGCGGCGATTGTCTCCGGAGGATAAACCGCGCCAGTTGGGTTGTTGGGGGTTACCAGAACGATCGCTCGCGTTCGCTCGGTGATAAGCGTCGCGGCCTGCTCGGGATCCGGAACACCGCCGCGATCGGGGCGAAACGGTAAAGGCACGCCCTCGATCCCCTGCATCTGGAGCCACATCATGTGGTTGAAATAGTAGGGTACCGGCAAAATGACCTGATCGCCGGCGCGCGCCAAGGCCAGGATGGCGAGACAGTATGCTTGATTGCAACCGGCTGATATCAGGACATTCTCGGGTTTGATGGTACCGCCATGACTTGCCGACATGTGACTGGCAAGCGCGGACCGAAGATCCGGTATGCCCGCGATCGGCGTGTAGCGGGCGGTTTCAATCGCGGTGGTTCGCGTCGCCAGATGTTTACTCAACGCGTCGGCGGGCGGATAGCTTGGAACCGCCTGGGCCAAGTCCAGAAGTGGTTTATCGCTCGGGAAGGTCCGGTCCGCGATCCAGGACTGCGCCTCGGCGATGGGGGGATCGATGGCGCGAATAATGTCCGGATTTATTGTTAACGACATGAGTTCGACCTATCGATTTGCAGAGTTTGGGTCATAGGTTTTCGTTGAAATCGTCCAACAGCGCGGAGACTTGGCCTTCCTCGGCCTGATCCATGATCGCGAGCGCCCGTCGGGTCGCGGGTCCCGTATCAAGTGCCCGAATGCGTTGTTTGACCCTGGGGATGCTCTGCGACGCCATGGAGAGCTCCCGCACGCCTAGGCCCACCAACAGCGAGGCAAATCTCGGATCGCCCGCGACTTCCCCGCAAATGCTTACAGGTTTTCCCGCCCTTTGGGCCGCGCCAACGGTAAACTGAATAAGTCTGAGGACCGCCGGGTGCAGGGGGTTGTAAAGGCCGGCGACCTGTTCGTCTCCGCGATCGATCGCCAGGGTATACATCGTCAAATCATTGGTGCCGATCGCGAAGAAATCGACCTCTTGCGCCAGCGAGTCGGCGATCAACGCGGCGCCTGGAACCTCGATCATTACACCTAGTGGTGTTGCCTCGGCGATATCCACGCCCCGACGCCTCAGGCGCGTCGAGACTCGTTTCAAAACCGCCTTCACCTGGCGAACTTGATGCACGCTGGAGATCATCGGAAGAAGGAGCCGCACTGGTCCATGAGCGCCAGCGCGAAGTATCGCGGAAAGTTGCGCCTCAAACAGTTTGGGTTGCTTGAGAGAAAACCGGATCGCTCTCAGGCCTAGCATCGGGTTCGCGGATTGGCCGGCGTTATCGCCGAGAACGGAAGTAAGCTTCTCGCCTCCGACGTCCAGTGTGCGAATGGTGACCATGCGGCCTTTCATGCCTTCAACGACCGAGCGCAGCAGAGCGTATTGTTCCTCTTCTCCTGGCAGGCTATCGCGGTTCATGAACATGAACTCGGTACGAAACAGGCCAATCCCTTCCGCGCCGGCGTTTAGAGCGCCGTCAACGTCTCTACTTAATTCGATATTGGCCTGTAAGCCCACGCTCGTTCCATCGAGCGTGTTAGCTGGTAAAGTTCTGAGGCGCGCGAGTTGTCGGTTCAGACGCGCTCTCGCCTCCGCCCGTCGCGTATACTCCGCCAGGGTGCCGGCGTCGGGGTTAACGACAACGCGGCCACCTTCTCCGTCGACAATTACAGTTTGTCCGGATCGCGCCGCGGCGAGGACCGAGGACGCTCCGAGTACCGCCGGCAGACCCATGGAGCGCGCCATGATGGCCGTATGCCCCTCCGCGCCGCCAAGCGCGGTGACGAACGCGGAGATTTTTGTTGGATCCATCAGTGCGATATCAGCGGGACTAAGCTCATCGGCGATGACGATGGCGCCGGCGGGGAGCACCGAAAAGGCCTGGTAAGGCGTTTTCGTCAACTGGCGAAGAATGCGCGAGCCGACGTCTCGAATGTCCTGGAGTCTCGCGGCGAGATAGGGGTCCTTTACGCGCTCGAACCCTCGAGCGATCTCGCGCACCATGGCCTGTACCGCCGCTTCGGCGTTGATCTTCTGGTCGCGAATGTTGCGCTCCACCGCGTCTATCATTCGGGTGGAACCCAGCATCGCGGCGTGAGCATCGAGTAGCAGACCAAGTTCCTCGGCCGTCGCATCGGCCAGTTCCGCGCCTTTCTGCTTCAGCCGAGATACCTGCTGTCGAGCTTTCGAAAGTGCTTTGGCGAAACGAGCGACCTCGTCATCCACGGACCCGGGATCAATTGAATACTCCGGAACCTGTCCGAGGCCGGTTTCGATTAGATGGACTGTTCCGATAGCGATTCCCGGTGAAACACCCATGCCGTCAATACTATTTTCACGGCTTGGATCATTTCTCCCCGGTACGGTGTCAGTCTTCATCGAACTTGCTTTCAACCAAGTGCGCGACCGCGTCCACGGCTTTCTCCGCGTCCACTCCGGACGCCGCTACATGGATCGAAGATCCGATGGCGGCAGCCAACATCATGAGCCCCATGATTGAAACGCCGGAAACCGTTTCACCGTCCTTCGTAACCTCGATATTGCTCTTGAATTCAGAGGTTAACTTGACGAATTTTGCGGCGGCGCGGGCGTGAAGCCCTCTTTGGTTGACGATGGTAAGGGTGCGTTCGGCGCGAGGTTGATCAGCGATATTCACGGCGTGCCCCGCAGCACATGTGACGCGACCATGATATATTTTTGCCCAGCCTCCCGCGCCTGAGTTACCGCGTTCTCGAGGCCGCACTTACCCCGGACGCTCGCGAGTTTGACCAGCATCGGCAAGTTGACGCCCGCGATGACCTCGATATTCGAGGTTTCCATAATTGAGATCGCGAGATTGGATGGTGTCCCGCCGAACATGTCGGTCAGCACGACAACCCCACTTCCAACATCCACTTCCTTCACGGATCTCAAGATATCGTCACGGCGTTGCTCCATATCGTCCTCGGGGCCAATGCAAACCGTTGACGTGTTGGTCTGCGGGCCAACCACGTGCTCCATGGCTAGACGCAATTCCTCGGCCAACGCACCATGGGTTACCAGCACGATACCAATCGGTCCATTCGTGGCTGAATCAGTCATCATCCAATCCTTCCGACCCTTCGCGCCAACTTTCTAGACAGCTGTCGTTGAATCCAAGTCTCGGTGTCGAAGCGTGACTCCATGTCCCGACGCGCGCAACCACTCGGCAAGCTGAATCGCGACGAAAACCGAACGATGTCGACCGCCCGTGCATCCGACCCCGATCGTCAGATAACTTTTGCCTTCTCCGACATATCGCGGCAGCAATGGTTCCAGGAAAGATCTAAGGCGATCCATAAAACCTTTGAAATCTTCATCTTGGCGAATGAAGGCGCCGATGGGCTCGTCACGGCCATCGAGTGGTCGCAACATCGGATCATAGTGCGGGTTCGCGAGAAAGCGGACGTCGAAAACCATGTCCGCTTCTCGGGGAAGACCATTGCGGAAACCAAAGGACGTGATGGAGATGGTTAGTGATCGCGCTCCCTCGACACCCAGTCCATTGACCAAGATCTGCCGGAAATCGGGAAGAGCAAGATGCGATGAGTCGATCACCACGTCCGCCCGATCCCTGACGGGCGATAGCAACGCGCGTTCCATGCGCAGCCCATCGGCGATTGGCCGATCCTTGGCCAACGGATGTTTGCGCCTTGTTTCGGTGAATCTCCGAATCAAGACATCGTCGTCGCAATCGAGAAACACCAGCGAGGTCGAGACACCATTGCTCCTCAAGCGATCGAGATTCCCTAGCAGCGCGTCGGCATCGAAGTCGCGTGTTCTGGTATCAACACCCACCGCGATCATATTCGTTGGCCCACTCGCGGTTTCCTCGGAAAACGGTGCCAGCAGCGCTGGCATCAGGGAAAGTGGCAGATTGTCCACGGCTTCGAAGCCATTATCCTCCAGTGTTTTAAGGCAGGTAGTCCGGCCGGCGCCGGATAGACCTGTGACGAGAACCACGCGCCCGGCGGGGCTGGCCATTCCCTGATTCATATCCAGCCCTTCCATGTTGGGTATTGCGAGGCGTCCAGGAGTTGCAATCGGATCATTGATTGTCCAGCGAGGTTAACGCAAGTCGGACCTTGGCGGCCGCCGACACCTCGAAAGGAGCGATGTTCAGCAGCGGAACATCAATTCCCAGATACTGGCAGCACCGTGGATCCGGAAATCGTTCGATCTGTTCGCTTGGAACAAGATCCATTACCAGGGACAAGGGCGCGCGCCGAACGGCTGGCACCGGCAGAATTCCTATTCCTCGTATTTCGATGCGTCCGGATATGGTCTCGGGACTTGTCGCGACCAAGGTGTCATGCTCGCGCGTCAGCATCGTTTGATCGTCCGCGACCAATTGGCCTCCTGCCTCAACAACGCGAAGCGCCAGGTCGGACTTTCCGCTGGCGGAAGGGCCGCGAAAGAGGATGGCCCTGCCATTGATCGCGATACATGTTCCATAAACTCGTTCCATGCCGCATTGCTCGCGCCGAGAGGGTGGTTTGTCAATCCGTCGCTTGGCGATCCTCGCCGGACATTCTGGGCAACTCAATGGTGAACCGCGCGCCCATTACTTCACCGCTTGCCGAGATTCTGTTCTCCGCTTTGATTGAGCCCCGATGAGCCGAGATGATTTGACGACAGATCGACAGGCCGAGTCCGGAATGCGTACCGAATTTTTCGCCACTCGGTCGCTCGGAATAGAATCTGTCGAAAATAGCGTCGAGTTTGCCGTTCGGAATACCGATTCCCTCGTCATCGACCGCGACCGTAATCAGGGACCGTGACACCGTTGCGCGTACCGTGATCCTGCCATTTGGGGGCGAGAAGGTGATTGCGTTGTCCAATAGATTTCGGATCACCTGGACAAGGTGGTCTTCCTTGCCCGTGACGATCAGATCCTCGCCGGAGGTATCGACCTCGCAAACCAATTCCCGGTCCCCGATCCGGTCGGTCGCCGTATAGATCTGGCTCAATGCATTCAACATCTTGCCGATCTCCACCTCCTCGGAATCCTGGCGGCTTAGTTCGGCGTCAACTCGCGACGCCTCGGAAATGTCGCTGATCAGTCGGTCGAGGCGGTCTACATCGTCGAGAATGATCGCAAAGAGCTTTGCCCTTTGGTTGGGGTCCTCAATCCGAGCCGCTGTTTCGACGGCGCTGCGGACGGATGTGAGAGGATTCTTGATCTCGTGCGCGACGTCGGCGGCAAACCGCTCAATCGCATCCATGCGTTGCCAAAGATTGTCCGTCATATCTCGCAACGCCATCGCGAGATCACCAATCTCATCGCGTCGATCACCGAAGTCCGGGATCGAATGACGTCGGTCATGGCCGGTGCGCACGCGTTCCGCGGCGGCGGCCAGGCGCTGCACTGGCCGTGTGATGGATCCCGCGAGATAGAGTGATAACGCCACCGTAATGGCGAACACCACGCCGAAGACACCCAGAATTTCAAACCGCACCGACCGCACGGCTTGATCAATTTTCTTACCTTCCATCGAGAAAAGCAGCGCACCCAGGACTTTTCGATATTTCTGAATCGGAACCGCGACCGTAAGGACCAGTCCGCCGTTCTCCGTCGCTCTCACTGTTTGCACGGATGTGCCGCGCAAGGCTTGAATGACCTCGGGATAGGCGTTTGACAATTGCCGGACCGATTCTCGGTAAAGCGGAAGCCCGCTCCGGCGCGGGAGCCAATTGACAATGCTGTCATACATGCGCTCGGCGAGGGCGCGCATGAAGCGATCGCTTGTTGGTGGCGGCAGGGGGCGAATTAGAACCAAGCCGCCCGGGCGGCCTAGTCTCAGGCTGTCGGCGATGAGCTCGCCATCGGCGCCAAAAACCCTGGCACGGGATGGAAGGGCGGCGGAAGCACGACGCACCATTTGCCTCACTAGGGATGGCGACAAACGGCGGTCGGCGGTTCGATCCTGTTCAATCGCGAGTTCGCCGACGGCACGGGCGAAAAGGTTCGCTTGGTGTGATACGGCCTCAAGTTCGGCTTGAATAAGACTGCTTTGATAGCGGTCGAGGTAAAGAACGCCGACGAAAAGGATCGCGACGGCGAAGAGATTGATCGCCA
>JADHLJ010000296.1 GCA_016780745.1 Alphaproteobacteria bacterium
GACGCCGAGGCGGCGGTTGGCGAGGCGACCAGCACGGCGGCGAGGGAATCGGCGCGTCAGGCCGATCTCACCGCCAAGATGCCGGATCTGCGCCAGGCCGAGGCCGAGACCTCGGCGTCGCTGCAACGTCTTACCCTGGCGCGGGCCGAGTTGGATCGCGAGCAGGAGCGCATCGTCTCCGCGCGCTCGGAGGCTGAATCCCGACTGCGGCAGATCGGCGACGATGTGGAGCGCGAGACCGCGCTGGCCGAGGAGGCCACCGAAACCGCGGAACGCCTGTCCAAGGAACGCGCGGCGATCGAGTTGGCGCGGGAAGGCGAGCAAGAACGTCAGGCCGAGGCGGCGAGCCGACTAACCGAGGCCAACCGCCTGGCGGATGAATTGGAAGCCAAGATCGCCGCTCTGACCGAGGTTATCGCCACCACCGAGGCGCGGCGCGGCGCTCTGGATCGACAGGTCCGTCTGGCGGTGGAGCGGCATGAGCGGCTGGACCGTCAGTTGGAAAGCCTGGACCGTCAGGCCCAGGAGTTGAAGGACAAGACCGTGGCGCCCGAGGATCTGTCGGCGGCGGAGCGGGCCGTTGAGGACTCGGGCGAACGGATGGAAAACGCCCGGGTGGCGCTGGAAGCCGCCGAGGAAGAGCGAGGCGAGCGCGCGGCGAAGGTCGAGGCGGCGCGCGAGGCACTGCGCGAGATCGAGGGCGTGGTCGCCAAGCTTGAGGCCGAGGCCGGAGCGCTGCGCGACATGCTGTTGGCCGATGCGCCGGCGGGGCTGGCCCCGGTGCTGGACCTGATCAAGGTCCAAGCAGGCTATGAAAACGCGCTCGGCGCCGCGCTGGGCGAGGATCTGACCGCGCCTGTCGATAGCGGCGCCGGCGACGGAGAGCCGCGGTATTGGACCGATCGGGCCGCCGCACCCGGGGCGGGCTCCGCGGCATTGCCGGATGGCGCGATGCCGTTGAGCCAGGTGGTCCAGGGCCCGGCCGAGTTGACCCGCCGACTGTCGCAAATCGGCGTTGCCGACGATCCCGCGACCGCCGCCCGGCTGCAATCAAGCTTGTCACAGGGACAACGGCTGACCACCCGAGAGGGCGGTCTGTGGCGCTGGGACGGCTTCGTGATCACCGTCGAGGCGCCGAGCGCGGCGGCGGTCAGGATGCGTCAACGCAACCGCCTGGCCGAGATCGAAGCGGCGCTGGCCGGGAAATCCGGCGATCACACCGCTTCCCGGAAACGCGTCGAGGTCGAGCAGACGGCGCTAACCGAGATTGGGGAGCGCGAGAAACGCCACCGCGCCGATCAGCGGACGGCCATGGGCGAGCTGGACACCGCGCGCAAGCAACTGGGCGCCATGCGGGGTCGGCTCGCGGAATTGGAGACCAAACTCGCGGCGATCCAGGAGAACAAGCTCAGGATCGCGACCGATCAGGCCGAAGCCGTGGAGCAACGGCAACAGGCGGAAGCCGAACTGGCGGAGCTTGGCGATGTCGAGGCCTTGCGGGCCGAGAGCGCCAGCCATCGCCGGGTGCTGGCGGAGCGACGCACGGCGCTAGTCGACGCCCGGGCCGAGCATGATCGTCTGGTCCGCGAGGCCCAGGGCCGGGGCAGCCGCCTTGCCGCGATCCAGGCCGAGCAAACAACCTGGTCCGACCGGGTGGAGCGGGCCAAGACCCGGATGATCGAACTGGAGGAACGCCAGGGCGCCGAAACGGCGGAGTTGCAACGTCTCGCGGCGCGTCCCGCCGAAATCGCCGAGCAACGCGGCAAGCTTGTGGGCGCCATCGAGGAAGCGGAAGTCAAACGCAAGACCGCCGCCGACGCGCTGGCCTCCGCCGAGGTTGTCCTGGGCCAGGCCGACCAAGCCTCGCGGGAAGCCGACCGGGTGGTGGCCGCCGCGCGCGAGGCCAGGGTCCGGGCCGAGTCAGAGCTAGCCCGGGTGAATCAGGGGCTCACCGCGCTGCGCGAGCGGATCTCCGAGCGGCTTGAATGCCTGCCGGATCAGATCCTGGAGAAGGCTGGGATCGGCGCCGACGAGGATCTGCCGGATATCGATTCCACCGAGGCGCGGTTGGAGCGGCTGTCCCGTGAGCGGGAACGCATTGGCCCGGTTAACCTCAGGGCCGAGCAGGAAGTCGAGGAGCTTGAGCAGCAGATCGAGGGCATGGAGAACGAGCGCGATGACCTGGTCGGCGCGATCTCCCGACTGCGCCGTGCCATCGCGTCGTTGAACCGAGAGGGCCGAGAGCGTCTCCTAGCCGCCTTCGAGAAGGTCAACCGGCACTTCCAGGATCTGTTTGTCAAGCTGTTCGGCGGCGGTCGGGCGCATCTGACCATGGTCGAGGCCGACGACCCGCTGGATGCGGGGCTGGAGATCATGGCCAGCCCGCCGGGCAAGAAGCTGCAAATGCTCTCGCTTCTATCGGGCGGCGAGCAGGCATTGACCGCGACGGCGCTGGTCTTTGCCGCGTTTTTGACCAACCCGGCGCCGGTCTGCGTGCTCGATGAGGTCGATGCGCCGCTCGATGACAGCAATGTCGACCGGTTCTGCAATCTCCTGGAGGAGATCTCGCGGAGCACCGGAACCCGTTTTCTGATCATCACCCATCACCGTTTGACCATGGCCCGGATGCACCGATTGTTCGGCGTGACCATGGCCGAACAGGGGGTCAGTCAGCTGGTATCCGTCGACCTGGATGGGGCCGAACAGCTACGCGAGTCGGCCTAGGGAAAGGGTGTTCCAGACCGCTTCAGAGCGCGCCAAAACTATGCTATTGAAAAATAAGGAAAAATTACCCTGAATCTGATCGGGGTTCCGCCTTGACATGAGGGGCTGTCGTTCCTTATGTTTGCCGCGATTTCGCGGGGGTCTCCGCGGATTCCATCTCACGATGGACGCGTGGACGGAAGGTCGACGGTGCCGCATGGCGAAAGACGACCAGGATACTCCGGCTTCACTCGATGACCTGGACGCGCGGGTACGCGCGGCTCGGGACGGGGCGGAGCGGAAATCCGGAAAGCGCGCGTCGGATACCGCGGCCACGTCCCCCTTGGTGGGCATGGCGATGCGGGCGGGGGTGGAACTGGTCGCCGGTGTCGGTGTCGGCACGGCGGCTGGATACGGATTGGATAAGTGGTTGGACACGTCGCCCTGGTTGCTGATCGTGTTCTTCCTCGTCGGTGCCGCCGCTGGAATGCTGAACGCATATCGCGCGGTATCGGGATTGGGAATGGCGCTGGGCTACCGGCGCGGGACAGACGAAAACGCGTCCGGTAGCGGGCGTGGTGACGAGTAGAGGGGAAAGTCCGTGGCGTCACCCGTTGAACAGTTCAAGCTGAAGCCGCTGCTTCCCCTGGAAGTCGGTGGCCTAGACCTGTCCTACACGACATCCGCGCTGTGGATGACGATCACCGTGATCGGCGTCACGGCGTTTCTGACATTGAGCATGCGCGGTGGGCGTCTGGTCCCGGGCCGCTGGCAGTCGATGGCGGAGATGTCCTATGAATTCATCGCGGGCATGGTTCGCGAGACAGTTGGCAACGAGGGGCGTCAGTATTTCCCGCTCGTGCTGACGCTGTTCTTGTTCATTCTATTCGGCAATCTGATGGGGATGATCCCCTACGCCTATACCTTCACCAGCCAGATCATCGTCACCTTCGCGATGGCCTTCACGATCTTCGTCGGTGTGACGATCCTTGGTCTGGTCAAGCACGGAACGCATTTCTTCACCTTGTTTTTCCCATCGGGAACGCCGATCGCACTCGCGCCGGTGCTGATCCCGATCGAGGTGATTTCGTATTTCGTGCGCCCGGTCAGCCTGTCGGTTCGGCTTTTCGCCAACATGATGGCCGGCCATACAATGATGAAGGTCTTTGGCGGGTTCGTCGTGGCCCTGGGCATTTTCGGCGTCGCGCCGATGGTGCTGATCGTCGCGCTTACCGGTTTCGAAATCATGGTGGCGGTGTTGCAGGCCTATGTTTTCGCCATGTTGACCTGCATGTATCTCAACGACGCCATCAACCTTCACTGACGCACGGATGACCCGCGCGTCACTTGGAACGACCTCTTAACCAAACTTATCTATCTCGTAAGGAAGGACATCTGTCATGGAACTCGACGCCGCGAAGATGATTGGAGCCGGCCTCGCCGTGATCGCGCTAGCGGGTGTCGGTGTCGGCATCGGCAACATCTTTTCCTCTCTCGTTTCCTCGATCGCCCGTAATCCGGCGGCTCGTGGCGAGGTTTTCGGTATTGGCATTCTCGGCTTCGCGCTGACGGAAGCCATCGCGCTGTTCGCGCTGCTGATTTCCTTCCTGATCCTGTTCACCTGATTGCCGGCGCCCGGCGCCGCTGGCCCGAGGGCAAGCGGCGTGGGCTCTTGGCGAGAGGAGAGCACATGCGCGCGAATTTCGATTCCTTGAGGAGCGTTGCCCGTCGGGGCATCGTGGCGACCCTTGCCTACGGGTTGGGCGCGTCATTGTCGGTTTCGGCGATGGCGGCCGAGCCGGGCGAGGCCAAGCTTCCCCAGCTCGACATCCAGACCTACCCCTCGCAGATCTTTTGGCTGATCATCGCCTTTATCGTTCTGTACTTCCTGGTCTCGAAGATCGCGGTTCCGCGGATCTCCGAGGTCTTGAGCGAGCGTGAGGAACGGATCGCCGACGACTTGGACAAGGCCGAGACCTTGAGCAAGGAAGCCGAGCAGGTTCGGGCCGAGTATGAGAAGGCTCTTGCCGAGGCACGGGACAAGGCGCATGCCGCGACCCGGGAAGCCCAAGAGGCGGCGGCCAAGAGCGGCGCCGAGCTCGAGGCTGAATCCCACGCCAAGATCAGCGGTATGCTGAAGGACGCCGAGAGCCGGATCGCCGCCGCGCGCGCCGAGGCGGTGGGCAATGTCCGCTCGGTGGCCCGCGATGTTGCTGGTGACGCGGTGTCGAAGCTTATCGGTGTGCAGGTCGCCGAGGCCGAGATCGACAAGGTGATCGACGCCACCATGGAGGCCCGGTCATGAGCGAGTTTCAATTCGGACCCTCCGAGGCGGTAGCCGTCGCTTTTGTCATCTTCGTGGTGCTGGTGCTCTGGAAAGGCATGGCGAAGATTACCGTCGGCCTGGACAAACGCGCCGACGATATCCGCGCTCAGCTTGACGACGCTCAGAAGCTTCGCGAGGAGGCTCAGGCCGCGCTCGCGGGTTATCAGCGTCAGCAACGCGACGCCCTGGCCGAGGCCGAGGAGATCATCTCCCAAGCGAAGGGAGAGGCGGAGCGTCTAAAGATTGACGCGACCGCGAGCCTGGAGGCGACCCTGAAACGCCGCGAGGAACAGGCGGTGGACCGCATCGCCCAGGCCGAGGCCAAGGCGCTGCAGGACGTGCGCAATCAGGCCGTGGACCTGGCGATCGCCGCCACCGGCAGGTTGATCGGCGACAGCATGACCGCCGATGTGCAGGGCCGCTTGATCGGCGATGCCACGGGCGACCTGTCGACCAAACTGCAATAGCCTCGCGCTCACATCTTAAGTCGATAACGGCGGTCTGATTTCAAGACCGCCGTTTTTCCTTGGCGCCTCTGCTTATCGCCCTGGCGATATCGCGCCGCTGGAGGGCATGACGGACGGCGGATGGTGATAGCGCTGTGACTCCGCCCCGTGATTTCCGCTATAAGATCCGTCGACCGAAGCGCCGTCGTCACGGCCACCATTTTCTGGGAGAACAGACATGACCGCTTGCATCGTTGGATGGTCGCATCTGCCGTTTGGACGGCATGAGGGCGAGGATGTCGAGAGCATGGTCGTCAAGGTCGCCGCCGAGGCGGTCGCTGACGCCGGTTTCGAGCCGGGTGATGTCGACGCGATCTATCTCGGCCATTTCGGCGGCGGCTTTTCGCCCCAGGGCTTTACCGCCAGCCTGGTGATGCAGGCCTCGGACGGCTTTCGGTTCAAGCCGGCGACCCGGGTCGAGAACGCCTGCGCCACCGGCAGTTCGGCGGTTCATCAGGGCGTCGATTTCATCGAGGCCAAGCGCGGCAAGGTGGTGCTGGTCGTCGGTGTCGAGAAGATGACGGACCTCAAGGGCCCGGCGGTGGGCGACGCGCTGCTGACCGCGAGCTATCTGAAGGAGGAATCGGGCATCGAGGGCGGCTTCGCCGGGGTCTTCGGCCAGATCGCGCAGACCTATTACCAGCGCCACGGTGATCAATCCGACGCATTGGCCAAGATCGCCGCCAAGAACCACAAGAACGGTGTCTCCAATCCCTATGCGCAGATTCGCAAGGATCTAGGTTTTGAGTTCTGCCGCGATGTCTCGGACAGGAACCCGTTGGTGGCCGGCCCACTGCGGCGCACCGATTGCTCCCTGGTCTCCGATGGCGCGGCGGCCCTGGTGCTGACCGATGTCGAGACCGCGCTTGGCCGCCCCAAGGCGGTGGCGTTCCGAAGCCGCGCCCACGTCAACGACTTCCTGCCAATGTCGAAGCGCGACG
>JADHLJ010000297.1 GCA_016780745.1 Alphaproteobacteria bacterium
GGTGAATGTCGGACTTGAAATCGCTGATCGCGAAACCAACCCACGGACCCGTCGTCCTCGCGCAAGCGGGGACCCCAATTTCGTTGAAAAAGGCGGCAACATTAACCGTCTTTCAGAGGTCCCCGCCTTCGCGAGGACGTCGGTAAGAATTTTCCCGGACACCAGTGCGCATGCGCGAGGACGACGGTAAAGATTTTCCCGGGCAACAGTGCGCATCCGCGAGGACGACGGGTGAATCTTTATCTGACTGGCATTGCCCTAGCTGGGGTCGGGGCCGAGCCGGACGATCTGCTTGCCGGTGTTTTCGCCCTTCAAGAGCCGCTCCAGCGCCATGGGCGCGGCATCGAGACCGTCGGCCACGTCCTCGCGGTCGCGCAGCAGGCCGTCCTGGTACCAGCCGGTCAGCTCGGCGATGATCTCGGCGTAGCGGTCGAAATGATCGAGGACCAGAAAGCCTTCGATCCGCGCCCGATTGACCAGCAAGGCGCGGTTCATGCGCGGTCCCGTCGGGACCGGAAATGACGGCATGCCGATGGTCCCGCAGATCGCGATCCGCGCGCCGATATTGATATGCCCCATCACCGCGTCGAGCTGATCGCCACCGACATTGTCGAAACAGCAATCAATACCGTCCGGCGCCGCCGCGCCGATCGCCGCCGACAGGTCCTCGCAGGTTCGATAGTTGATCACCGCGTCATAGCCGAATTCCTCGGCGCAGTACCTGGCTTTTTCGTCCGAGCCGGTCACGCCGACGGTCCGGCACCCCTTGATTTTGGCGATCTGTCCCGCGGCCGCGCCGACCGATCCCGCCGCCGTCGTCACCAGCACGGTCTCGCCTTCCCGCGGCCCGCACACCCCGAGCATGCCGACATGCGCGGTGGCGCCCGTGATCCCGAGCACGCCGAGGGCCGTTGAAACCGGCGCCAGGGCCGGGTCCACCTTGCGCTGGATTTCCGAGCCGTCGGCGACCGCGTAACCTTGCCATCCGAGCCAGCCGGCGACGATCTCACCAACCGCATAGTCCGGATGGTCCGAGGCCACGACCTCGCCCACCGCGAAGCTTCGCATCACGCCATCCAAGGGCACGGGGTCGGAATAGTTCGCCGCCTCGGCGATCCAGCCGCGCATGGCGGGGTCGACCGAAAGACAGATATTGCGGACCAGGAACTGGCCATCCCCCATCGCCGGCATCGGCGCGTCGACGGCCTCGAACAGCCCGGCGCCGACATCGGGGTCGGGGCGTTTTCGCAGGACAACCTGGCGGTTGGTATTGGGCAAGGCCATGAGAGCTCCGATTACTGAGTGAAAAGCGGTCGCGGGGTGCTTTTACGATCCAAGCGCGGCAAGCAAGTGCCGGTCTATTTTCATTTCCCCGCCTTCATTTCCAAAGATGATAGGTCAGCGCCAGGGAGACGCAATGACGGATCTCGGCCTCGGGTAACGGATCATCACCTCGAAGCAACAAGGCCCGATTGCCCTCGTAGATGAACGTGTCGGGATAGTGCCGGCGGAATGTTTCGATCAGCCGGGTCTGACAATGCACGAACAGGGCCGGGCTCTCCGGCGCGGATTTGAGCGTTCCGAGCCGGACCGTTGTTCCGACCCGGGAGCGTTTCGGCAGATAGCTCGGCTGACCCCATTTAAGCGTTTCGGTGATGCCGCCGGTTGCTTCCAAATTCTCTCCAACCGGTAGGATCAAATCCCTTAGCCTAACAAACCGGTCTCGAATATCGTCGGCATGGGCATCAAAAAGAGGTCTGATGACTATAGAGTTTTCCATTCAATTTCCCGCGCTTGGCGCATTGAGATTTTCAATCACTTTTTCGACCAGGCGTCGCCTTATCCGGCTCGGGGCGTGGTCATGAAACCGTGAACTCATCGCCCCAGAAGCGCCTCCGTTCAAATCGACGACCCGCCCTGAAAAGACATTCCATCGTCTTCCAGTTGCGCCTGGAGCAATGAGGCCAGGTACTCCTCCATCTCGGAAAAATCTAAATGACCGTCATCCCAAGCCCGGTCCGCGGAGATCAACGCGCTTTCGTAGCCTTCCCGAGCCTCGCGTATGCGTTCGGGAACAATTTTGCGGCCTGGCAAGAGTGCTTTCGATCGAACACACAAGAGAAAATAGCAAACCGCTCTCGCGGTACGACCATTGCCTTCAATAAAGGGATGGATCCAATTCATGCGCCACAGACCATATGCGGCGAGTTCCGTGGGCGTCCAAATGTACCAATTTTCCTGGATTGTTGAGATAAACCGATCCATCCAATCATCAACATCCTTGAAATGCGGAGGCTTATGATCGCCGACATAGATTGGCTCCCTGCGGAACCTGCCGCCAAATTGAGAAATGTTCGCGACGGCAATGTGATTCAATGCCCAAAGAAGATACTTATCAAAAGATCCGGCCCCTTTAACGAGACCAATTTCTATACTATTCAATAGGAATTCGTACTGCCTATTTAGGTTTTGCTCTTGCACTCTATCAAAGAGATTCTGGTCCTCTTCCTCTAATATAAACATGTCCGCCCGACACCTTCCCGATCAACATTCCCCCTCTAGTCGGCGATGCCCGTTACACGCAGCCGCTTGGCGGAAGCGCGCGCGGACTCTTTCGTGATGCGGGACCCTTTTGGCGCGTTTCCATAAACGAAACTCGCTCTTTGCTCCATCAAATCGCTCTCGGTTAAATGCGTGTTTCGCGCGCGCTCCAAAAGCGATGCCAACTCGGGGCGTTCCGGAGCTCGCTTAAGAGCCGCTTTACGTTCGGCCATGACACTCTCCTGAAGGACCAAGTTGGTTGGAAATTAACACCACGTGGTGTTTTTCGCCACAACATATGGTGGCGTTCGCGGTTCTGATGCCGTTCTGTTGCAGTCTAGATCTGGTTAAAGGCAACGTCCACCACCCCACATCACCGCCATCATCTTGACACCCCGCCGCGCCGTCGCGATGCTGCCGTTACGAGTCTGGGCGCCGTTTTTCATCGGCGCGCCAGAACCAATGACTCACGCGTGTTCCAAAGAAGGATGAAGCCATGAAACTGTTGCGTTATGGGCCCATGGGCCAGGAAAAGCCGGGGATGATGGACAGTGGCGGCACCATCCGGGATCTCTCGGGCGTGGTCGGCGATATCGATCCCTCGACGGTGGATGACGCCAGCCTCGCCAAGCTGGCGGCGCTGGACCCGGCGAGCCTGCCGGCGGTCAGTGGCAACCCGCGCATCGGCGCCTGTGTCGGCGGTATCGGCAAGATGATCTGCATCGGCCTCAACTATTCCGACCACGCGGCCGAGACCGGCGCCACGCCTCCGCCGGAGCCGATCATCTTCATGAAGGCCAATTCGGCGATCTGCGGGCCGAATGACGATGTCCGCATTCCCCGCACCTCGGTCAAGACCGACTGGGAGGTTGAGCTGGGCTTCGTCATCGGCAAGACCGCCAAATACGTCTCCGAGGCCGACGCGATGGACCATGTCGCCGGCTATTGCATCGTCAATGACGTGTCCGAGCGGGCCTTCCAGGCCGAGCGGTCGGGTCAGTGGACCAAGGGCAAGAGCTGCGACACTTTCGGGCCGACCGGTCCGTGGCTGGTCACCAAGGACGAGGTCGCCGACCCGCAGAACCTCAAGATGACCTGCGCGGTGAACGGCAAGCTCTACCAGAACGGCAGCACCTCGACGATGATCTTCGGCGTGAAGTTCCTGGTTCACTATCTCTCGCAATTCTTCACCCTCGAGCCGGGCGACGTTATCTCCACCGGCACGCCTCCGGGTGTCGGTCTCGGCGTGAAGCCGGACCCGGTCTTCCTGAAGGCGGGTGACGAGATGCACCTGACCATTGAGGGCCTGGGTGAGCAGACCCAGAAATGCGTCGCCGATTGATCTCGCGACGTTCCCAAACGGGTGACACGAAACGGGAGGCCCAAAATGGGAGGCAATAATGGCGCTTGAACTGACGATCCAGGATTGCCTCCCCGAGGATTGGCAACGCGCCAATCTGGTGGGCCGGGCCTGGCTGCCCGAGGCGGCGGGGCCGGCGGTGATCGTGTTGCGCGGCGATCGGGTGCTCGACATCTCCGGGACCATCGCCACGGTCTCGGAACTGATGAACGATTCCGAACCGCTGGACCGGGTGCTCGGCGCCGGCGGCTCGGATATCGGCGGCATCGCGGAGATCCTGGCGAATTCCGCCCATGACGGTCACGACCCCGACAAGCCGCATTTCCTGGCGCCGGTCGACCTGCAGGCGGTCAAGGCCTGCGGCGTCACCTTCGCCGAGAGCATGCTGGAACGGGTGATCGAGGAGCGGGCCAAGGGCGATCCCACCGCCGCCGACGGCATCCGCGAGGAGATCCGCGTCGCCGTGGGTCTCGACCTCGGCCAGATCGTCCCCGGCTCGAACGAGGCGATGCAGCTAAAGGACATGCTCATCGAGAAGGGCATGTGGTCGCAATATCTCGAGGTCGGCATCGGCCCGGACGCCGAGGTCTTCACCAAGGCGCAACCGATGTCGGCGGTGGGTATCGGCGCCGAGGTCGGGTTGCACTCGAAATCGGTCTGGAACAACCCGGAGCCGGAGATCACGCTCATCGTCAATGCCCGCGGCGAAATCGTCGGCGCGACCCTCGGCAATGACGTCAATCTGCGCGACATCGAGGGGCGCAGCGCGCTGCTGCTGGGCAAGGCCAAGGACAATAACGGCTCGGCCGCGGTCGGCCCGTTCATCCGGCTGTTCGACGATCACTACACGATCGACGATGCCCGCGCGGCGGAACTATCGCTGACGGTGCAAGGCCTTGATCAGTTCACCATGCGCGGGCGCAGCTCGATGTCCAAAATCAGCCGCGACATCGCCGATCTGGTGGCCGAGACGATCGGCGCGCATCACCAATATCCCGACGGTTTCGCGCTGATGACGGGGACGCTGTTCTCGCCGACCGATGACCGCGACGCGCCAGGCCAAGGCTTTACCCACAAGGTCGGCGACGTCGTGCGCATCGCCACGCCCCGGCTCGGGGCGCTGGTCAACCGGGTGAACCAGTCGGAAAAGATCGCGCCCTGGACGTTTGGCACAGGCGCGCTGATGCGCAACCTGGCGGCGCGCGGGCTGATTTAGTTTTAGCATTCGAGTTCACGGTACCGGGCGAAAAAATAGGCCGGCTCCATCTCTGGAGCCGGCCGTTTTCTTGGATCAGCCTCAGGCGTTCAATTCACGCCTGAGACTGGTGCCGTCCGGTGGCGGCATGGTATCGCCCTCCGCGACCGCGCTTGAATCCTCCTTCAAGGATTTGACGATGCCGTAGGTCATCAACAGCATAATCACGCTGACCGGCAGGGCCGCCGCGATGGAGGCGGTTTGAAGGGCCTTCAAACCACCGGCCAACAGCAGCACCGCCGCGACCACGCCCTCGCCCAGGCCCCAGACGATCCGGAATCGTTGCGGCGGATTGTCGGAACCCATGGACAGCATCGTGGTGATGACCAGGGTGCCGGAATCCGACGAGGTGATGAACCAGGTCGCCAGCAGGAACGTCCCGAGCGCGGCCATGGCCCAATTGAGGCTCGCCATGTCGGTGACCCGGTCGATGGTGCCGTAAAGCGCCGCCGGCAGGTTCCAGTTCCGCACGAGATCGGCGACACCCGCCGTCCCGACACCGCCGGTCGCGTTCAGCTCCATATAGATGGCGTTGCCGCCAAAGATGCAGAGCCAGAAGAACGCGATGGTCGTCGGCACGAACATCACACCGACCATGAACTCGCGGATCGTGCGTCCCCGGCTGATCCGGGCGATGAACATGCCAACGAAGGGCGCCCAGGAGATCCACCACCCCCAATAGAAGATGGTCCAGCCGCCTTGCCACTTGGCGTTGCCGCCATCGTTAAAGGTGTGGAAGCCCATCGGGATGACGTTCCAGAGATAGTCTCCGATCGAGGTCACGAAAAGACCCAACAACCATTGGGTCGGCCCGCCGAACAGGAAGAAGGCCAGGAACACGATCGACAGGTATATGTTCCACTCCGAGATGATCCTGATGCCGTTACCGACCCCGGAAACCGCGGACAATGTCGCGACCACCGAGATGATGGCGATCAGGATGATCTGGGTGGTTACCCCCGGGTCGATACCGAACAGATGATTCAACCCGGTTGCCATCTGGCTGACGCCGAGACCGAGAGAGGTCGCGACACCGAACACCGTGCCGAACACCGCCAACAGGTCGACGCTGTGGCCGATCGGGCCATAGATCCGCTCGCCGATGATCGGATAGAGCGCCGACCGCAGGGTCAGCGGCAGCTTTTTGCGGAAGCCGAAATAGGCCAGACACAGGCCGATCATCACGTAGACGGCCCAGCCGTGGAAGCCCCAGTGGAAATAGGTAACGCGCATCGCCGCGATACCGCGTTCGATGGTCATCT
>JADHLJ010000298.1 GCA_016780745.1 Alphaproteobacteria bacterium
CGCATGCGGGGACCTCTGGGAAACGGTCAATATTGTCCCTTTTTCAACGGGTAAGGGGTCCCCGCCTTCGCGAGGACGACGGGTATTTGGGGCGGTTTCGCCGTCACCGATTTTAAGTCCCACCTTCACCTCAACGCCCGTATTTACGGAACACAGCGCTTAAGCGGGAGTCACCAATAGTTTACCGGACAGCAGTGCGCGCATGCGGGGACCTCACGCCTCCCTCAACTCACTCCCCCAGCACCAGGCCCTCGCGCCGAGGGTCGGCGCCACCGAGGAGCGTGCCGTCGGGGCGGATCAGGATGGCGTGCAGGCCGCTGTTGAGGTCCCTCACCCGTGTCTCGTGGCCGAGCGCGTTCAGGGCCCCGGCCAGGTCCGCCGCCCCGGTGCCGGCTTCCAGGTCCGTCGCGCCGTTGCGGTTGACCACATGGCCGACATTAATCGCCGCCTGCGGGTTCATGCCCCAATCCAGCACCCCGATCAGGGTTTGCGCCACATAGGCGATGATCCGCGAGCCACCAGGCGAGCCGACCAGGAGCATGGGCTCACCATCCCGCAGCACGATTGTCGGCGCCATGGAACTGCGCGGACGTTTGCCGCCCTCGATCCGGTTTGCCACTGGACGACCATTCCGCGAGGGCCGGAAGGAGAAATCCGTCAACTCGTTGTTCAGCAAAAAGCCGCGCACCATCACCCGGCTGCCGAAGCCGCTTTCGATGGTCGTGGTCATCGAAACCGCGTTGCCCTCGGCGTCGCGAACGACGAAATGACTGGTACCGGCTCGCTCGCGCTGTGTGTCCGGAGCCCGGAGCGCCGCGTCGCGCCAGGGCGGGTTGCCGGGCTGGGCCTTCTCGATCACCGTATCGCGGCTGATCTGTTGGGCCCGGATCGTCAGATACCCTGGATCGAGCAAGCCCTTGGTCGGCATGCGGGTAAAATCGCTATCGGCCATATAGAGGCCCCGGTCGGCATAGGCGAGCTTGGAGGCCTCGGCGAATAGATGCGCCGCCTCTGGCGTCGGGCCGATACCGGACAGTTCGAAATGCTCAAGCATCCCGAGGATCTGTCCCACCGTCAGCGCGCCGGAGCTAGGCGGGCCCATCCCGCAGACCTCATAATCGCGATAGGGCATGCAGACCGGCGCGCGTATCTTGGCCTTATAGTCCGCCAGATCCTCCAGCGTCATCAGCCCAGGATTATCGGCGGTGGCGCGGACGGCGGCGACGATATCGCGGGCGATCGGGCCTGTATAGAAGGCTTTCGCTCCGTCACGCGCGATGGTCGACAGGGTTTCCGCGAAGGCCGGGTTCTTCAACACCGTGCCCTCGGCCTTGGGGGTGCCGTCGGGATTGAAAAAATACGCCGTGGTCTCGGGAAAACCGCCGAGCCCCTTGCTCTCGGCGAGCGCGATCGAGGCGGCCAATCTCGGGGAGATCTCGAAACCTCGCTCGGCATGTTCGATCGCCGGCTCGAATAGCGATGCCCAGGAATGCCGGCCATGCATCCGATGCGCCAATTCCAGCATCGCCAGGGTTCCTGGCACCCCGACCGACCCACCGCCCTTGAACGCGCCCCAGAACGACTTGAAACTGCCGTCCGGCTGCTTGAAGTAATCCGGCCCCACCGCCCGCGGCGCCGTCTCGCGCCCGTCAAAGGCAGTCAGACGTCGGGTCTTGGCGTCCCAATAGAGCATGAAGGCACCGCCGCCGATCCCCGAGGATTGCGGCTCCACCACATTCAGCACCATCTGCATCGCCACGGCGGCATCCATGGCGTTACCGCCGCTCGCGAGAACCGCGTGACCAGCATGGCTCGCCAGGGGATGGGCCGCGGCGACCATGAATTTCTCCGCCATGACCGGGGGATGCTCAACCCTCCCGGTCGCGGGCTCGGGCGCCGGACGCGCGGTTTGGGCGATCGCGATATCAACCGCGATTACGAACCAAAGAACGCTAAGACTTGAAACGATCCATCGCATGGCACCCTCCGATAGCCACCCCAGAGCAACCAAACCTCATTCTGAAATCACGATCAGCGGGCTTTCACCACCGTCACAGACATAGCAGCATTCCTCGCAGGCCTGATCGCCGCCCTTGCCGGCTCCCCAATATTGCGAGCTATCACCGCGAACCCAAGCGCCGTAACAGATGGTTTCACCAGCCTCGCATTGCAGGGGGAAGGCGTGATCGTCTTCGTCCTCCAAAAGGAAGACCTCGCCATCGCCAGGCCAAGCGGTGTTGCCGTCAACCGAGTAGAATTCAAGCGCAATGGCGTTGGGGTGCTCGTTACGGATATTCCAAGTCATGCTGTCGGCGCTGGCCGGCGCGATATCGGCCAGAAAGAACGACATGACCGTCACGGCAAGCAGTGGAATAAATCGTTTCATCGGCGCGTTCCAATTCTGTTCAGTCAACGACGAACCATCCATGGATCATCGCCGTGATCCCAAAAGCACACAAGCCATGCTTTGGAACGCGGTACCGAAAGAGCTTTTTTGGAAGCGAGAAACCTTGGCGACCCCTACGGGACTCGAACCCGTGTTTACGGCGTGAGAGGCCGTTGTCCTAGGCCACTAGACGAAGGGGTCGCGGAAGGTCGGGCTTTTTAAGCCATAACCGGCACGCGATGCAAGCCCGAAGTTCCGACCAGAGGGTTGATGAAATGCCCGGACAAGCTCGCCACCCCCCTGCCCGCCATTGACAAGCCGGCGGCGTGACTGGAGCCTCGGTGGAAATGATCCGACACCCTTGGGAGGAAGTCCGATGAAATTTGGTCTGCGCTATGCCAATACCGGTCGCAATGTCTGGCCCGACAAGGCCGTCGCCATCGCCCAGGCCGCCGAGGAAGCCGGCTTTACCAGCATCTGGACGGTGGATCACGTGGTGGTGCCGAAGGACTACCAATCCGCCTATCCCTACGCCACCTCCGGGCGCATGGGCGACGGTAGCGAGGATCTGGAGCTTCCCGATCCGCTGATCTACATGGCCTATATCGCCTCGGTGACCAAAACCATACGGCTGGCCACCGGCATCCTGATCGTACCCCAGCGCAACCCGGTGGTAACCGCCAAGCAGATCGCCACCCTGGACGCGATGTCCGGCGGGCGCGTCGACCTCGGTATCGGTGTTGGCTGGCTTGAGGAGGAATTCAAGGCGATTGGCGTTCCCTTCGATGATCGCGGCCAACGCACCGATGAATGCATCGCCGCGATGCGCGCGCTGTGGTCCGAGGACGTGGCCGAATATCATGGCGAGCTGGTCGATTTCGACCCGATCTATTGCCGCCCGCAACCAGTAAACGGCTCCGTGCCGATCATTGTCGGCGGACATTCCAAGGCGGCGGCCCGGCGCGCCGGACGCTTGGGCGACGGTTTCTTCCCCGCCCGGGGCGCCTCGACCGAACTCTTTGACCTCGTGCGCCGCACCGCCGAGGAGCATGGCCGTGATCCGGACGCGATTGAGCTCATCGCCTCGGTGCCGGAGAACCTGGAGGATATCCCCGCGCTGGCCAAGGCCGGGGTTGGGCGCATCCTCATTCCTTCCAGTCCGATGGGTGGCACCACGACCTATGCCAGCAAGCCCGAGGAGGTCATGGCGCTGAAGGACACGCTGGAGCGCTACGCGGATACGTAATCACTCGGTGTCGCGTTAAGGTTCCGAGCCGCCCATGAACTCGCGCCACAGTTTCTCGCCGACCAGGCAGTCGAAAGGCCCGGTATCGCGCGAGAACTGGGCGGAGAGGATTCGAGGAGCCATTTGAGGGCTCGGCGATGGGGTCAGGCCAGCGATTTCCAGAATGATCTTGCGCAGGATCGACGCCGCGAAGCCGCCGGTCTCCAGCACCGGGACAATAAACGCGCCCGGTCCCCCGATCACGCAATCCTCGTAGTAACGATCCAGGTTCTGAACATCGAAGAACCCAGCGAGGCTGGTGCCGCGCGCGAGGATCGGCAGGTCGTTGATGGTGATGCCCTTGGCAATCACCCGATCTCGCGCGCCCACCACCCTCGGGCCGAGATTGTTCGGACCATCGCCGGAAATATCGATCACCCGTCGTCGTCCCGTGAAAGTGGGATCGTCGAACAGGCTGGCCGAGAACAGCAAGGCTCCCGAGATCGAGGTGCGCCGGGCAACGCGGGTCGGCTTACGCAACAGGCGATCGGCAAAGGCCTCGGCGGCGCGGCGGCTGTCCAGTAACGTCCAGGGAACGGTGACATGCTGCTCACCCGCCCATTCGACATAGGTGACGGCGATCCGTCCGAGCGGGCCGCGCTGGATCGCCTCGATGACAATTGGATTCTGGAACGCTTGGACATAGCCGACACGCTGGAGATACTGTTCCTCGGCATTCATGGATCGGGATACATCGACCGCGAGGACAAGACGCAAATCAACCGGAACCGATTGAGCCTCCGCGAGCCCCCGCGTCAAAAACACGGCACCGAAGATAGCCACGCATACCCAAGCGCCCCGGATCACCCGCATTCCCGGCTTACCCCCAACGGTTCGGCCTGGGTCGAGCTTACAGGAGCACGGGAGATCGGCAATCCGTTTGCGACGAAGCCGCCATCATGCGCAGGGCGCGGCGTCGGCGGACCAGCGGTGAATTTTGACGTCCTGGCGTTGGGCCGAAAGAGTGGCCCGGGTGCGCTCCCACAAGCGGCGCCATTCATCGGGATCGCCCAGCACGGAAGCCGGCGCGGCATCACTGCGCGCGATGAAATCTGGAAAGAACGGCCGTCCCGTCGGATCACCGGTCACGTTGTAGCGGAGATCAAAACTCCAACGAACGTCATCGGTATGGTTGATCAACGAGCCGTGAATGGTCAGCGGATGGAACAGGATCCCGCCCCCAGCCTTCACCGGCAAGGGCGTGATGGCATCGCGATCGATGAAATCGTCGGGAATGGCCGGTTGAGGCACCGGACAATGCGGCTTCATGTCGCCGCGATGGCTCCCGCGAACGACTTGCAGACAGCCGTTTTCCACCGTCGCGTCGGTGATCGCCAGCCAACAGGTCACCATGCGGGTGCGATCCGCCTCCTCCAGCGTTACCGCCCGGTCCTGATGCCATTCGGTGGCGGTGATATGCGCGCGTGTCTCATCGTGATCCAGCATCGTCGACGGTGGTTTAAGGCGCACATGCTGGATCGGATTGGAGGTGATTTCCGGACCGATGATGGACTGGATACAATCCAGAAGATGCCCGTCCGTCATCATCCGAAACACCGCCGGGCCGGCATGAAACGGCAGGTCTGGCGGGATATCGCCAGGCGGAAGGGATATATCCATGGGTTGAAAATAGTCGAGCCCGGCCTGGTAGGCGGATTTGATCAGATCCTGAAAGGTCTCGGCCGGCGCGTCCGGGGCCAAGTGCCCCTCCGCCACCCATGTGGCGCGCAGCTCACGAAGCAGCTCTTCATATTCCGCGATCAACGGGTCCAGCACCGTTTCCTTGTCAATGAGGTTCTCGACAACGAGAAAACCGTTTTCCTCGAAATCTCGCAACTGCGCGGCGCTCAACATGTGATTCTCCACCGATCGACCTTGATCCCCATTGTCTGCCTCGGGGGGCGTGATATCAATATCCAACCGACGCCATGTAACGAACCATCCGGACGACGCAATGAGTGATACCTTACCCGAGATCCGCGCCATCCTCGAGGCCTCGAACTTGGACTTCGAGGTTTGGGACTGCGATCCCGATCTGGCGGACACGGCGGTGTTTTGCAAGCAGTACCGCGTCGAGCCCGCTGATTCCGCGAACACGATCCTGGTGCGTTCCAAGACCGGCGAGCGGAAGTTCGCGGCCTGCGTGGTGCTGGCCACCCACCGGCTGGACGTCAATCATACCGTCCGCAAGAAACTCGGCGCCCGCAAGGTTTCCTTCGCCAGCGCCGAGGAGACCAAGGAGATGACCGGCATGGAGATCGGCGGCGTTACCGCGCTCGCGCTGCCGCCCGACCTGCCGCTGTGGATCGACGGTGACGTGATGCGCCGGGATTTCGTGATCCTCGGCGGCGGTAACCGCTCCTCCAAGCTTAAGGTGTTGCCGGCACTGCTTGAAGCGACCCCAAACGTGGAAATCGTCGAGGGTCTCGCCAAGCCCATCGAGTAGACGCCGGAAACACAAACGCCCGCGACAAGCGCGGGCGTTCGGGGTAACGGGTAATCAAACCGATTATGTGCGGGAGTAGAACTCGACCACCAGGTTCGGTTCCATCTGCACCGGATATGGCACATCCTCGAGCTTGGGCTCGCGCAGGAAGGTGCCGCTCATTTTGCCGAAATCAACCTGGACATAGTCCGGCACATCACGCTCGGACGAGGCGACGGCCTCGATGACCATCGGGATTTCGCGGGACTTCTCCTTGACCGTGACCACGTCGCCCGCCTTGCACATGAAGGACGGGATGG